>SMWK01000178.1 GCA_004356895.1 Gammaproteobacteria bacterium | reverse complement strand
TGCAGAAGCGGAACTTGCACGGACTTTGCGAAGATCAGCGGCAGGGTCTACATCGACACGGCCAACGCCTCCAACGAACCTGGGAGCCTATTCGTCTCGGCATCCGATGCGGCATTCTGCCAACGCTATTACGAAGACGAATTCGGCAATATTCAAACAGTGACCGTCGACACCTCATCCACTATCACGACCGCGAACGGTGACTACGAATACTTCGACTACAACTGCTACGTAGGCGGTGGTTGGCGTGGCAACATTGGTCTGCTGCTTGAAGGTGGCATGGGCCAGCGAGACAAGACTTGTGTGGGAGATCCGGTGAACGCCAACGGCTGGAATCTTCCGACTATCGTCGCCCGACGCGCCTACCGTGGCATGTTGTACAAACAGGACACCAGCACACAAAGCGGCAAAGAGGAGTACACGGACCAGTACGGAGATACGAGAATCCGCTATTACTCGATTGGCATCCGGGACGCTGCAGAACTCCCCGGATACTCCGGGACGCAGCACGACTTCGTGTTTACCGAGCTCACGCCGAGACAGACCGACGGTTACTATTGCCTCTCCGAGGGTGTGCTTGTGAGGACAGATGCCAACGTTAGTGGTACGGACGGTGACCTTTTCTCAGGCAATGAAGATGATTTCGTCTGCCTGAACGATAACTTGACGGATGCTTTCGACAGCGACGAGTTCGGGGTTGACGCCGCCTGCCCGTTCGACCCCACCGACCCGCCCGTAGGTGTGCATATGATTACCGGCGAGGTCGCTATCGCGGGCACGATAGACGAAGATCAATCCGTCGAGCAAACTACCATCAATACCTCGGACGGCGAAGGTAACTGCCTGCTTGCTGGTTTTAATCATGATGATGGTAGCTGGCGCGCTGGGTACGCGTGCACCGTTTATGACTGGGGCAATACTTGGTCAGGGCACATCATCCTGGATACGGACTTGCAGGAGATTTCGTGTTCAAATACGACAATCGGCTTCTCCAATCTTTCCTCAGACAGCTCGGGTAATGACTTTGCGTGTTCGGCTGGCGAAGATTTGTCTGAACCCGATGGGTATGCGATCTTCAGTGGCACCGTGCAGGGGACCAGGAAGCTGACCGGCGCTGCGATCAGCGACGGTGGCGCCTGTACGGTGGCAGCAGACGGACTGAGTTACACTTGCACCACCGAGCCATTCAATTCGGTCTGGAGCGTGAGCATCGCGTTCACGAAAAACGGCGGCGTCTGGTGCACCGATGGGCTCGACGGCACTTCCGGCATCGCCACCTTCCTTGACTTCGAGCCGGGTGAGTACACCTACGCTATCAACATCGTCAGGAACTCCAACCGGTGTAATCTATAAGGTCGAACAGTGAAGATCCGTGGATATACCCTTATTGAGGTTTTGATTGTGATAGTGATCGTTGCCATCCTGGTAACGATCGCTTATCCCTTCTACGCTAATTTCGTCAACTCCGCCCGGCGGGTAGATGCGATGGCTGCGATCGCTGGATTGGGCCTGGCGCAGGAGCAACTGCGGGCAAGCTGTCCGTTTTATGGGCAAAACCTGGGTAACGCCAACGTATGCGGAGCGGATGCTGCCAACACCACGGTCAATTACGACGCCCTGAGTTCCGAGGGCTTTTATATACTGTCGATAGTCGCCAACAGCGCAACCGGTAACGGCTACACCGTCTCAGCAGACCCCCAGAACGCCCAGGCGGGAGATAGCGAATGTGATCCAATGACCGTCACCATCGACGCTGCCAACCCGAGGGGGATGCGTGGACCAGACGGCTGTTGGGATTGATGTACTGACCGTTGGCTGGATCGAGATTCCGCCACCGCTAACAAGGCGCGCGCGGGAGTATTTGGTGCGCAGTCAATGCCGTCAGAGGCCCGGACACCACCGGGGTCCGGTGGTATGCTTCGTCGGCGGGATAGGACAACCGAAGGTTGACCATGGTGGAGTCGCGAGCACCGGACACTCAAGGGGGGCCGCCGGGCCTCGAGCAGTCCTTACGCCCGACCATTCTGGTGGTCGATGACGACTCGATGATTCGCACGCTCGTGCGCGAGTGCCTCGCCGAACTCAGACCCGAAATGGTGCTGGAAGCCGGTAGTGGCATGGCCGCCCAGGCGTTCCTCAGTGACCACGCGATCGACATCGTGATCACCGACGTGCTCATGCCCGAGATGGACGGGCGCACGCTGATGAGATGGGCGAAGGAGCATTGCCCTCGACCACTCTGGATTGTCTTGTCGGGCCTTGAGACTTTCGATGCCGCCATCGACGCTCTGCAGCTCGGCGCATTCGATTTCCTGACCAAACCGTTCGAGATTCGCCGCTTACAGGTGTCCGTGCGCAACGCTATGGACCAGATCGAGCTCAAGCGGGACCGGGAGCGCCTGTATGTTCAGCTCGAGCACAGCAACCTGATGCTGGCCGAGAAGGTTCACCAGCTCGAAGGGCTCTGCCACATGCTGGAGGATCAGGCTGAGGTCATACATGGCGATCTGGAGCGAGCCGAGGTGATTCAGCGGGCGCTGTTGCCCAAGGCACCGCCAAAGCTCGAAGGGTGGTGTTTGGACACGCTTTATCGTGCGGGCAACAACGTCGGCGGTGACGTTTACGACGTGGTGGCGCTGGACGACCGCTACGTGGCTCTGGTCATTGCGGACGCCGCCGGTCATGGTGTCGCGGCGGCGATGCTGTCCGTGCTCTTCAAGCACCATCTCAAGATGTGGGACGATGAAGCTGGTACCCCCATGGCGCCGAAGGCGGTGCTCGCTGCGCTGAACACGGAGCTCTTCGCTGACCTGTCCTCCCCGGGTTTGTTCATCACCGCCGCTTACGCATTGCTCGACACTCGCACGGGGTATCTCCGCCTGGCGTCGGCTGGACACCCGCCCGGTATCTGGACGCGACCGAACGGCGAGGTGAAACAGCTGGAACGCTCGGGTCCGGCATTGGGGCTCGAGACGAATCCGCGCTATCGTGAAACAAGCGTCGATCTCGAGGTTGGCGATCGTTTGCTGTTATATACCGACGGTGTGCTCGAAGGCGGCGATAGCGCGCCGACCCATGATGACCTGGGCGCTGCGCTCAAATCCGGTGGCTCTGACCGCGCCAGCATCCTGAACGAGCTGTATGCCGCCGCGACGCGGGATGCCAACGTCGATCGAGACGACATCACTATGATTCTGCTCGAACGCTGTGAGGGGATCAGCCATTACGATGATGCCCAGCCGGTGCGCAGCCACGAACCGATCGTGCCGACGAACCAGCTGAAGGTGCAGCAGGGATCGACGAACGGCATCGGCTACCTCAGCATTTCGGGCTCAGGGACGTGGATGCGTAGCCAGGCGTTTTACGATGCGGCTTTGGAGATGCTGAACAAATACGATGTGCTCACCATCGATCTGGGCGCGTGCGAGCACCTGGACAGCACGTTCCTCGGCACGGTGCATGAAATCGTCATGGCCCGACCCGAAGCAGTTCGGCTGCAGCGTGTGCAACCTTCTATTCGGTCGCTGTTCGAGGAGCTCAGCATGCAAGGCGTGCTCGCACACACCAGCATCACGACCACTCCGTTGCCAGAGGAAATGCGACCGGTGACGCGGGCCGGTGACGAGTTCGAACAGCAGCGGCGTGTACTTCGGGCGCACGAAGTGCTTGCCAGCTTGAGTGACGAAAACCGTGAGCAGTTCGCTCTGGTGGTCGACTCCCTGCGTGAAGAGCTCGGCGTGGAAGCGCGTTAGCGGTCCGAACTCGCCATACACCTGCGAAGGCTTGCGAGCGGTAAGTTAACGCTCGCATTGATTCTCAGCGTGTTTAAGACAACAGAAGATATTGCCAGCGAGAAGCCTGCACGTTTTGGGTGTTTGGCTTGTCGACGGTTCCGTGAGACCCTAGCTTGACAGGTGGGGAACCATAACGTTTGGAGTGTATGCATTGGCGAAAGAGGAGAATGAGATGTCAGATGCCCAACCCCCGCAGTTGGCAGATAATGCGGCATACATAAGCGCCTCAGAGCGCGCGCAAGCAGGCAAACCACCGTCGCGCTCCAGTGCGCTGGGTGTGGTCGCCGAATCTCGCTTTCCGGGTGCAAAGAGTCGCAGCGAAATGGTGCAGGGTATCCTCGCGCAGGATCGTGATCTCGTCGCCGGTAACTTCGGCACGGTGTATTACAAACCGGTAACTATCTGCGGTGTGGACTTGAAGCTGGAACCCTTGCAGCCGAGCATCGGCACGGTTGTTCATGGTATCGATCTCGCGACTGACCTCAATAACCCGGAGATGGTCGCCTTCCTGCGCGAGCTATGGCTGGAGCGGCGGGTGATTATGTTCCGTCACCAGGGGCACCTTTCCAGAGAACAGATGGTCGAATTCGCGCAACATTTTGGCGAGGTGGGTGCGCGGTATGGCGAGCGGCAGCATGTGCCTAATTCTCCTCAGGATCTGAGCCATAAAATCGACGTTCCCGGGATCCCGGATATGCTGGTGTTGACTTCAGACGAGGCGGTGCCCGGTGCGGCGTCAAACTGGCATAGCGACGCGACCTGGCAGGTACGTCCACCGATGGCTTCTGTCCTCATGTGTCGTGAAGCTCCACCAATTGGCGGGGACACATGCTTCTGCGATTGCTACAGCATGTGGGAAGGCTTGTCACTAAAGACGAAGGAGCGAGTCGAGCATCTCACCGCGGTGCACATGGGTGCAGTAATACACCAGATGGATGGTAAAACGCCCGTGTCAACACATCCGGTTGCGCGCACTCATCCGGAGACTGGCCGCACAGCGTTGTACGTGCAGCAAGGTTTTGTACGCGGTTTTGCGGAGGAGCACAACATCCCGGAAGATGAAGAGAAGGCGCTTCTGCTGGAGATGAAACTGCAGGAAGGGCGTCCGGAGTACACCTGCCGCTTCCGTTGGGAGGAAGGCTCCGTTGCCATGTGGGACAATCGGGCGGTGTTGCACAGCGCGAGTGGAGATTTCTGGCCCCACCGCAGGCTGATGGAGCGCCTGACTATTCTTGATCACGACGTTTCGCGAAGAACACCTTTCTACACGCCTCAGCCGGTGTAACAAAGCTGGAAACACAATGACAGAGGTCGCGTTAATCGTTGGTGGAGGTCCGGGGGTGAGCGCCAGTTGCGCCAGGCTGTTTGCACAAAACGGCATGAGCGTGGCGATCGCTGCTCGAAATCCGGGTAAACCAGTACTCACGCAGTTGGTGGAAGAACACGCAGTGAGCGTTTATGAATGTGACGCCGCCGAGCCTGATTCCGTGACCAGGCTTTTTCAGACCGTCAGCGAAGACCTAGGAAGCCCTAAGCTTGTGGTCCACAACATTGACGGAAGAACTCAGCACATCTTTCGCAAAGAGATCACCGCAGCAGACCCGGAACTGGTACTCGACACGATAAAAAACTCTGCATACAGCGCCTTTCTAGTTGGACAACAGGCGGCGCTATCAATGCTGGCGAATAGCCCGGACGAGCAAGGTCATCGCGGCACAATCATCTTCACCAATGCGAGCGCGGCGTTTAAGGGTTATCCGAAGAGTGGCGCATTTGCCATCGCCTCGCACGGCAAATCAGGCTTGGCCCAGAGCATGGCAAGAGAGCTCATGCCGCAAGGCATTCACGTTGCCCACGTGCCAATCGACGCAGCCATCGGGTGGACCCAGGAAGACGGTACGCGCTCGCATCGATTGGCGGGAACGACGGTCGACGACAACATGGCGGATCCGGACCAGATCGCACAGACTTACCTTTATCTCCACAGGCAACATCGCTCTACCTGGGTTTTTGAAGTCGTGCTGCGGCCGTGGGTAGAGAACTGGTAACTCGCAATGCTTAGAGATTAACCAACATGACACAGGCACATTTCGGCGTAACACTTCCCCAGATCAAACGGCCCTGGGTAGCGGCAGCGGACGCCGCGCGTGGTTTTGAGTCACTGGGATTCGATTCGCTCTGGGTGTGTGATCACCTCTACGGTCCGCAGTCACCGCAACTACCGATTCTGGAAGCCTGGTCCATGGTGTCAGCAGTTGCGGCAATTACCGAACGCGTAGAGATCGGGACTCTCGTGACTCCAGCGGGAATGCGTAATGCTGCGCAACTCGGCAAGATAATCGCCACGGTAGACAACATTGCCGGAGGGCGAATAATCGCTGGATTTGGCGCAGGTTGGATGTCCCGTGAATTTACCGATTTTGATGTGCCATTTCTATCGATAGGAGAACGACTGACCCAATTGGCTGAAACAGTTGCGCTGCTGAAGCGGATGTGGAGCGATGAGGAAGAGGTCTCCTTTAACGGCAAGTTTGTGACCGCCAACAACGTCGTATGCCAACCGAAACCGCCCCGCCAGGTGCCGATTCTCATTGGCGGTGGAGGTGAGCGAGTCACCCTCAAGCTGGTAGCCCGGGAAGCGAACATCTGGAACAATCTGGCCGGTCAGCAAGCAGACCTTGCGCACAAGGTTGATGTACTGAAGAGGCATTGTGATGATGTTGGGCGCGACTTCGGCGAAATCACCGTGAGTCAGCAGTGCCTTGTTACCATCGCCAGGGACGCAGCCGTTGCTGGCCCGATGGCAGATCAGGCGCAGAGAATCTTTGCTGGTCACATGGGTAATCCAAAAGGTCCGATGGCGATCACAGGTACTCCAGATCAGTGTTGTGAAGCCGTTCAGAAGCACATCGACCTGGGTTGCACGATGTTTGTCATGGAGTTCTTTGGCAAAGACACCCAGGAGCCTGCACAGTTGTTTGCAGAAGAAGTCGTGCCACAGTTTAGCGCTGCGAGTTCTCTGCCAGGTTCGTAACCCCGTCGAACGTTTTGTCAGGGACCTGCGCGGGCACCAGATCCTCGAGGGAACCAGCCAGATCATGCGAATGGTGATCGGCCGCAAACTGATCTCGTAAGCTGCACTCGCCGGACCTCGCGTTTCGGTCAACGGCGTGGGGTATTTCGGACACACTGACTCTCGGCGTAACTCGTTGAGAAAACCGAATCGGGTCTTGTGAGTTGGTGCAGCTGTCAATACATTAGACCCCGGAGTAAAAGTGAATTTGAGAGTAGATCCATGCCGATCCGAATAGACCCGACTAGTGGTCTAAAAATCTTCAACACGCGCGCCTCCAAGGCGACTGAAAAAATTGCCGGACAGGGCTACGCACTCGTCTCAGACGAGTCGCTGAAGACGCTTCCGCCACCTCCCCCGGGGGCCGTGTTCAACGCTGAGGAACAAGCAAAGTATCGCGAGTTCAAAGAGGCGAGAAGGGGAGCCGCTGATTACATGGCCATGGAAGGCGAGTTCGGCAAATACCTCGAAGATGTGTACTCAACGGACCCGGTGCCAAGAGCGGCGCTAACCGACGAGTGTGAAATTCTTGTGGTTGGCGCGGGCTTTGCCGGTCTTTTGCTGTGGTACAAGCTTCGTGAAGCGGGATTTTATGACGTGCGATTTTGCGAGAAAGGCGGCGATGTTGGGGGCACATGGTATTGGAATCGATATCCGGGAATAGCCTGTGATGTCGAGTCCTACAGCTATCTCCCATTACTCGAGGAGATGGACTACATACCGACCATGAAATTCGCGGGGGGATTTGAAATCATGGAGTACTGCCAGAATATGGCGGAGAAATTTGATTTCTACGACCACTGCCTCTTCCATACGACTGTTGAAAAGACCCAGTGGGATGAAACGACTGGACGATGGACAGTTATGACAGATCGTGGCGACAAAATGCGCGCAAGGTTCGTGATCCTCGCCAACGGCATACTGACGACGCCGAAATTGGCGAGAATCGAAGGGATGGAAACCTTCAAGGGTGACGCATTCCACACATCCCGGTGGAACTACAACGTCGATTTGAAGGGAAAAACGGTGGGTATCATCGGCACGGGCGCGACAGCGGTCCAGGTTGTTCCGGAGCTTGCCAAGATTGTGAAAGAACTTTATGTCTTTCAACGTACCCCTTCCTCCATTGACGTGCGTGATCAGCGCGAGACTACTCCGGAGGAGGTTGCAACTTGGTCCCGGGAACCCGGTTGGGCTAAAGCCAGACGAGCAAGGTTCGCAAGAATTTCCGCGGGTCGGACCGCGATGAAGGCGAACGACGACTATTTATCGGGCAAGGTTGCAGATTTCAAAGTGCGTAAAAAGCACGCGAGAGAACTGTCGCCGGAGGAGTTGATCCAGAAGCAACTAGGCACCAATTTTCGCATCATGGAACAAATTCGTGCGCGGGTCGACGCCATCGTCGAGGATCCAAAAACTGCGGCAGCGCTGAAACCATACTACCCCTATGGCTGCAAACGACCTACGTTTCACGATGAGTATCTACCAGCGTTTAACAAACCTCATGTAACGCTCGTTGATACCGCGCCTCGAGGAGTAGCCAAAATAAACGAGAATGGCGTTGTGTATGAAGGGAAAGAATATCCTCTGGATGTGCTGATTTACGCAACAGGATTTCAGTGGATGGCCACATCGACGTTCAACATGATCGTTGGTCGGGACGGGCAGTCCCTGCAACAGAAGTGGCAATCGGAAGGAACAAAAACGTTTCTTGGCCTTCACAGCAACGGGTTTCCAAATTTGTTTATCGTGTCAGGTCCCCAGGGTGGTGGCGGAAGCTTTAATTTCACCAATGCTATCGAGGAGCATGGCAACTACATTGTATGGATGCTGAAAACGATGCGAGATCGGGGTGCCGGCGTTGTCGATATCAAGAAAGAACCAGAGCAGGAATATGCGGAACACTGTCGCATTGTTGATATAAACACTCGTCCCTTGCGGGATTGTATTTCTTATTACAATGGGCATGGAGAGGCGGAGCCTGGAAGCCTGGCGTATTATGGTGGAGGCCGATGGCACAAATACCGCGTCGCAGCGCAAAAGACACTTGATCCCTACGTGTTTGACCCTGCGCCCGATAGCTCGGAGGGAGCAACCAAGTAATTATTGTGTTGCGACGAATGTAGTCGTTGATCAACTCAATATTTTTCTGAACCCCCATGGCATGGGGATGAATCAACAGGACTGCGGCAAATGCCGATTTAGCTTCGACGTGTTGGTTTTGTGCCAGATACACAAGACCGAGACCAGATAGTGCGCCAAAGTGGCGAGGTTCCAGTTCCAAGGTCTTTTTTATATCCCTCGCAGATGCAGCGTATTCCCCGAAAAAGTAATACAGAGTCGCACGCTTATTCCAGCCCTCTGCAAAATTCGGAGCCTCTTCAACAAGTTCGTTGAATATTGAGAGAGCCTTCTGGGGATTGTTATCCATCGCAACAATGCCTTCGGCCATGCGCCGTTGTGTTTCTTTATTGTCGTGTTGGTACCAAATCTCCCAAATTTTACTTTCGACGTTATTCGCAACTTCTGGGCTATCGGTTTGCTGAATGATGAGGAACAGTTCATCCAGGCGAGAATCATTTTGATCGGCACTGGTTACTCCTGCCGGAAGCAGAATCAAAAGGCTGGCGGTCAGGCATACTTTGGTAATTGTCATTAGTTCACCCAGTCATAGATAACCACGCAGCGCACTTCGATACTTCGGCGGTCGGGGGCATCTGATGGCGTGTCCGGATCAACAAATGCGCTGTGAAAACTAAACGTGCAAGGTGCCTGGTCGTCGTTGGCATCACCCACGCGCCCCATGGAACGAGCGAGCGGTCCGGCTGAATCCCACTGTTTAATCAACAGCGCCTCATCGTGAGTCATCCCCGGGTAATAATACATGGCGTGGCGAGTTGAATGCTTGGCAAAATAGTTTTCACCGATGCGGTTGGGATAGTGGATTTCAAAAACCACGAGATCTTCCGGCATTACTGACTGGCTGTCACACAACGCGAGTGGATGGGTGGCTACGGGTTCTGTCTCAATATTCCGCCAGACATTAATGAAAGCGAATCGGCCTCCATCGGCTAGTGCGTGGCTTGCATCGTGTAACGAGATCAGGCTCTCTCCTGCATCTAACACCCCTAACAAGGTATCGTTGCCGCTCGGTGGTTTCGCCAGCTGGTTCAATCGCTCAGGTGCAGCTCGCAGCGTGTAATCCCCATGCACCAAATGCGCTGGTCCTTGCACGTTCTGTCCGCCTGTTATCCTTTGCTTGTTCTTTTTTCCGCTAGCTGAACGGACGTTGTGATCGAAAGCGTAGGCGCGTGCCCCCGTCACCTGTGCAACAAGAGTGGCACATTGGCCGTAGTAAACCTCGACCACTTGCGCATGATCGGTAAAGTCGAGTGACTTATCCGGAAGTGGGTGCAAGAGAAGTTCAAAACCGTTCTTGTCGCAAGTTGGCCGAGTATCGCTGTGCATCGTGCGCGCGTTACGTACCGTCATAGTGTGTGCTTCGAGATCGATCCCGTCGCTGTGGGCGGTGTTGCCGTCGGGATCTCTACGGATCATCACTTGCCCGTTGCGCAACAAGGAAGACTCTGTAGAGGCGGACATGTAGTTGAACAACCCTTCACAGGATTCGGCGCCGAGACCGTTGAAGTTGGTATTCACTTATCGCCTCCCGAATAGGCTTGTAAAGCCTTGCAGCCAACGCTGAGCGATAATAGTAGCAAACCATGGTTCCTCACATCGATACCAGCGGCCTGATCGTGCCTCTGCCGCACGTGGACGCAAACGGATGGGAGTTGAATCCCACGAGAACAAGCAGATCTGCTCTGACTCAAGCTTCATATAATCTCACCAACTGATTGACAAACACGCGGTACAACCCTATGACAAAGGGGGGGAAATACATTTGCTGGTTGGCATCGGAATTGACATCCAATATTAGGAAGCGAATATGCTGAAATTACACTTTGCGCCGAATTCGCGCGCGGGCCGGATTGTCTGGTTGCTCGAGGAACTCGGGTTGCCTCATGAGATTAATAAGATGGCCTTTCATCCAAAAGATCTAAAGTCCGATGAACATCGCGCAAGACATCCGCTGGGTCGCGTGCCCGTTCTCGAAGATGGTGAGGTGAGCATCTATGAGTCTGGTGCAATTGTTGAATACGTTTTGGAGCGTCACAAAAACGATGGTCTCAAGCCGGCAGTGGAATCTGCACAGTACCCGGAATATCTACAGTGGTTCCACTATTGTGAGGGCATGGTTATGCCGCCCGTTAACACCATTGTGGTGCAAACCGTGTTGTTGCCGCCCGAGCGCCGAGACGAAACCACGCTTGGTCAAGCGCAGCGTTTGTTAACCAAGGCATTGAGACCGGTAGACGAAGCACTTGATGGAAAGGATTACCTTATCGGCAACTTCTCAGCGGCGGATATCATGTTGG
>SMWK01000177.1 GCA_004356895.1 Gammaproteobacteria bacterium | reverse complement strand
CCGTGTCCGGATTTGCGACGCATCCGTAGAGGTCGCTGACCTTCCTGGCAAGCGCCTCACGCAGGCTCAAAGTCCCCATCATCGGTGCATATTGATTGTGGCCGTGGGTCAAATAGTGCTGCACTCGTTCGAGCAACGCTTGCGGGCCATCGAAATCCGGAAAGCCCTGGGACAAATTGAGCGCACCCTCCTCCCGCGCGAGTTCCGACATCACGGTGAAGATTGTCGTACCAATATCAGGCAGTTTACTTACGAGGCTCAAAGGTAGGCTCTGTTCATATCGTCTGGTTGACCCTTTTTGTTCAAGCCGGTTCGATCGGCGTTAAGGCGCAGTATTGTGCCAGTCTGAAAAAAAATTCCAATATCAATATATTTTGATATTGAATCACCGGCCTGCTAAGATCCCCGACCTCGCTTTTTTGGTAGTACGAGACAATTGGCGGAGCTGGCTACACCTACATCATCGCGCGACAACGTGGACGACCTGGTAGGCGCCACAAAGGCGGTCGGAGACCACCTGCGCGCCAATATCCTCCGGGCGTTGAAAGAGGATTCTTTCGGCGTACTGGAGCTGTGCCACATATTTTCGACGCCGCAACCGGCGCTCAGCCATCACCTCAAGGTGCTGCATCAGGCTCGCCTGGTAGCCAAACGCCGTGAAGGTAACAGCATCTTCTACCGACGCCACGCAAACCCGGAAGATCAGTTGCGGACATCTCTGTTTGCCGCCCTGGACGATCTGACGCTGGAGTCAGCCGTTGAAACACGGCTGCACGAAGTTCACGAGCGTCGCCGATTGCGTAGCGAAGAATTTTTCGCCGCCTTCGCTGGTAAGTTTCGCGATCAACAAGCGCTGATCAGCGAAGCGCACGTTTACGCACCCACCGTAATGGATTTGATCCGTCACTACGATGTCGAATCGACTTCAGCGCTCGAAATCGGACCTGGTGACGGTGAGTTGTTGTGTTTACTGGCGGAACGATTTACCCAGGTAATCGGCATCGACAGCACTAAAGCCATGTTGCAAAGAACGGCCGAGCGAGTTCGGAACCTGAACAACGTGCTGCTCCTGGAGAAGGAGTTCACCGCCCTTCCACGAGTTCGCAAATATCAATGTGTCGTGGCTGCGATGGTGGTCCACCATATGGCTGCACCTCAACTATTCTTTCACCAGGCATATCGAGTCCTCAAGTCCGGAGGGCTTCTGGTGGTCGTAGAACTCTGCCGCCACGACCACACCTGGGTGGAGGAAGCCTGCGGTGACCTGTGGCTCGGGTTCGAGCCTCAGGAACTCAATGATTGGGCGGTCAACGCCGGGTTCGATCCAGGCGAGCCCCAGTATCTCGCACAGAAAAACGGTTTTCGCATTCAGATTCAAAGTTTCGTCTCTCGCATACCTTAAGGAACAATCATGTCCGACTACAAAGTAGCCGATCTCACTCTTGCCGATTTCGGCCGCAAAGAAATCACACTCGCCCAGGCGGAGATGCCCGCTTTGATGTCTTTGCGGCGTAAATACGCCACCGAGCTTCCTCTCAAGGGGGCGAAGATCATCGGCTGCATTCACATGACCATTCAAACAGCCGTGCTCATCGAGACCCTGATAGAAATCGGGGCCGAGGTGCGCTGGTCTTCGTGCAACATCTTCTCCACACAGGATCATGCGGCTGCCGCCATGGCTGCGTGCGGTGTTCCCGTTTACGCCTGGAAAAACGAAACCGAAGACGAATACATATGGTGCCTCGAACAAACACTTTTGCAAGACGGACAACCCTGGGATGCGAACCTGTTGCTGGATGACGGCGGAGATCTAACCCAGATGATTCATGACAAGTACCCGGACATGTTGAAAATCATTCACGGCATCAGCGAGGAAACTACCACGGGCGTACACCGTCTCTACGAGATGATGGAGAACGACGAGCTCAAGATTCCCGCGATCAACGTGAACGATTCGATTACGAAATCGAAGAACGACAATCGTTACGGATGTCGGCATAGCCTAAACGACGCAATCAAACGCGGTACCGACATGCTCATGGCCGGAAAACGCGCGTTGGTGATCGGATACGGCGATGTTGGTAAAGGTTCATCGCAAAGCCTGCGCCAGGAAAGCATGATCGTCCGCATCGTGGAAATAGATCCGATCTGCGCGATGCAAGCTTGTATGGACGGCTTTGAGGTCGTCTCGCCGTACAACGGAGGAGTCAACAGCGGCAAGATCGAAGACATCAACACGAGGCTCATGCAGGATACGGATCTGCTCGTTTCCTGCACTGGGAATACCAACGTCTGCGACAGCAACATGTTACAAACCATCAAGCGAGGAGCCGTCGTCTGCAATATCGGCCACTTCGACAGCGAGATCGACACCGCCTTTATGCGAGAAAACTGGCGCTGGGATAAAATCAAAGACCAGGTGCACCAGATATTTCGCAGTGACGATCCAGCCGACTATCTCATTTTGTTGTCGGAAGGCAGGCTGGTAAATCTCGGCAACGCAATGGGACACCCATCGAGGATCATGGACGGATCATTTGCTAATCAGGTACTGGCACAAATGCACCTGTTCGAACAACGCTGGGCAGACCAACCAGAAAATCAGCGTGCTCCTATTACCGTGGAAATCTTGCCGAAGAAACTCGACGAAGAGGTGGCACTACTCATGGTGGAGGGTTTTGGTGGAACGGTGACCACATTAACCCGCGCACAGGCTGACTACATCGGGGTAGACGCCATAGGGCCATATAAACCAGAATCGTATAAGTACTAACAACCATGCAGAGGTTACGATGACCATCCCATTCTGGTGTCTTCTGATCGTGCTGATCATTCCCTATCTGCTCGCCGGTGTAGCCGGCTACTTCAAGACCACGCAACTGGGTACCCTCGACAACAACAACCCGCGCCAACAGTCGGCGGCGTTGACCGGCGCTGGAGCTCGAGTCTTCGCTGCTCAGCAAAACGCCTGGGAGGCTATGGCGGTATTTACCGCTGCCGTACTGGTTGCACACTTCGCCGGGGCCGATGCGCAGATGTCTGCGAACCTGGCAATGGCGTTTGTGGCTTTCCGGATACTCCACGCAGTTGCCTACATCGCCGATTGGGCGACACTCAGGTCGTTGCTGTTTGTGGGTGCCCTGGCCTCGGCAATCTGGCTGTTTATCCTGGCGGGTTGACCCGCCAATGGCCCCCAAGAAAGTTCGGGGTCAGTACTTGCCGCCGAGCTTCGAGTGATCCCAGCTGACGTAGCGCTCGGGGTGGAATTTCAGGATAACGCGCTTCTCCGCCGTTTTTGATACGGCGCCCAACAGCGCCTCAACCTGAGCCGCGTCTACTTCCGTGCCTTTGGTGTTTATCTTTACCAGGGCATCACACACCGCATCGAAGTCATCGATGATTTCCACCGTCGCATAAACCAACACGCTTTTCAGCTCCGCGTACTGTTCACCGCTTTCCACCAGCAAAGTCGCTTTCGGATCGCGTCGAAAGTTCAATACCTTCTGACTTTTGCGAAATGTCGAGCAATACAGACATCCAGCATCGTCAGCATAAAACCACATCGGCATGGCATGGGGATAACCATCAACTCCGTTGGATATGATGATGAGCGTCTTCTGCTCAACCATGTACGCCCTGATTTCTTCCTCGCTCAGTTGAATCAATTCTCGTCGCGACGGCATGAGTGTCCCTTACGGTCGATCTTGATTTCGATTCTCCACAACACGGCACACGTCTACAATAGCCGGCTTCGCATCCGGAAAGCGATAATGGAGCAGCAATCACTACAGGATCTGATCGAGTTACTCGACCTCGAGGAAATCGAAAAGAACCACTATCGCGGTACGAGCCCCAGCGAAGGGTGGCAGAGAGTTTATGGCGGCCAGGTTATCGGCCAAGCGCTGGTCGCCGCCTCACGAACAGTGCCCGAAGATCGACATGCACATTCACTGCACGGGTACTTTTTACGCCCGGGCGACACCAGCATCCCTATTCTGTTCACCGTGGATCGAATCCGTGACGGGCGCAGCTTTACTACTCGCCGGGTGGTGGCCATTCAACATGGCAAGGCGATCTTCAACATGTCCATTTCCTTTCAAGTAGACGAAGACGGGCTGTCACATCAGTTCCCGATGCCTGACGCACCCGATCCGGAATCCCTTGTAGACGAACGAGAACTACGCAGGCTCATGCAGGACAAACTTCCCGAGACATACGCCGAATCCTTCGCACGAGAACGGCCCATTGACATCCGTCCGGTCGATCCGCAAGACATCTTCAACCCGAAAAAACTCGCACCCCAGCAAATGTGTTGGATGAAATCACGAGACCCTCTTCCGGACGACCGTCGGTTACACCAATGTGTGTTGGCGTACCTGTCAGACTGGTCACTACTCGATACGGCCATGCTCCCCCATGCGGTCAGCTTCACACAGACCAACATGCAAGTGGCGAGCATCGATCACGCAATGTGGTTTCATCGACCATTCCGGGCAGACGAGTGGCTGCTGTACGTTCAGGACAGCCCCAGCGCAACGGGTGCTCGAGGCCTCAACCGGGGCCTCATCTATTCTCAAGATGGTACTCTGGTCGCTTCAGCCACCCAGGAAGGCCTCATCCGCGTCCACGATGGTCCACCCAAGGACCAGGCTTAAGTCCGAACAGCGCAAACACAACCGCAGGGCTACTCAACGATAGAAATTCTCTTCACCCCATATTAAGACACGAACTGGTTCGCGTTCAGTAAGGAACTTCGTGCGTACAACCGAAGTTGTTAATCAGACGCACTCTTGCAGTATGGAAGGATGTTGAGGGGCGTCGAGGGCGAGGAAAGATTTTCGAGACTGTCGCGAGCCAGGGATGGCGAGCGCAAGCCCCCAGGGATGGGTTCACGGCGTGTCTCGAAAACTTTCCTCGCCCTCGATGACCCGGAACAACCTGTAACCACCGCAGAATCCTATCTGTAACCAAACGGCTTATCCCCACCCAGATCCCTATAGCGTTCAAACAGTCGTGTCTGCCTCGAGCGCATGGGTACCCAGGTGCCGTCTACCATGACGCGTTCGGCCCATGTCGTTACCTCGAGGGGATCT
>SMWK01000176.1 GCA_004356895.1 Gammaproteobacteria bacterium | reverse complement strand
CAGCCTTGAGCGGCTTAATAATGAGTCCCCTACGCTGCCGTCAGCTCGGTAATGATGTTCATCCGATCTTCCTTCGGGATGTGGGCGTAAGCGGCAGAAGTGCGGTCCACGATATCGCCGTAACGGTTCTTGATCTGACCTGCAATAGTGCTGGGTTCACCAATGACCGCAAACGCTTCAAGCATATCCTCGGTGATGAGATTGCCCATCTCTACCCAACGGCCCTGCTTCGACATGGCATTCAGCTCAGCCTGCAGTTCACCCACGCCAATACTGTCCAAAACCGGCTTGTAGGCTGGTGTGGACCCATAAAAAGCGATCTGCCGGCAAGTCGCCACCTTGGCTGTGGCCAACTCCTCCTCGGTTTGCCCGGTGACGACAAAAACCGGATAGCTGATCTCGAAATCTTCTCGACTCTTCCCGGCTTTGTCGAAACCGCGCATGAGCGCGGGCAAGGTCGTTTCGCGTAGATACTTCTCGGTGGTGAATGCGTGGCAGATCACGCCGTCTGCCACCTCACCGGCCACCTCAGTCATCAGCGGGCCAACAGCGGCCAGGAAAACCCTCGGCGCGCCATAATCGTTATCCGTTGGCGCAAAAAACGGAGTCATCAATGTATGAGTGTAAAACTTACCGGTGAATTCGAGCGGCGCGCCTTCGTGCCAGTTCGCCCAGATAGCGCGCATTGCGAGAATGAACTCTCTCATGCGGGCTGCGGGATTCGACCACGGCATGCTGAATCGTTTCGTTATGTGGGCCCGGATCTGCGAACCTATGCCGAGTACAAAGCGACCTCTGGATGCCGCGTTCAGATCATGGCCGATGTTCGCCAAAGTCATCGGCGAGCGGCTGAACGCAACCGCAATACTCGTCATCAGATCCACATGCTCGGTGTTCTGCGCCGCAACCAGCAGCGGCAAAAACGGATCGTGAGAAGTCTCTGCTGACAGGATTCCCGAGTATCCCATCTCTTCCAGTTCCTGTGCTTGTGCGCCCACTGTATGGAGCTCCCAGCCCACACCACCATCAACTTTCATTCGTCGCTCCCTTATATTTGATCAGAGTGTTGATCGGTGCCCGTCCACCAGTCTCAACGAATCGTTTTTATGTCTTGTGCGCATTCGGACGCAGGATTGTTCCACTGTCCGTGCGGTGAATCAATCCGGAAATGGGGCCGTTACCATTTAGAAAGCGGCTGACCCGGATTTCCTGCCGATCGAACTGCAAGCGGTAAAATAGATCGTTGGGGTGACGGACGCGGCTGGACTCGATCGGGGTGAGATTCAGAAGATGGCTGAGTATCACCCGCGACATCACTCCGTGGGTCACAAGGCCGATCTCCTCAGCCTCTGACTCGCCCAGTGAATCCAGCAACGCCTGTACCCGTTGCAACATGTCTTCCTGGTTCTCACCACCCGGGGGGCGATGGTGGTAGCCATCTTCGGTGCGCGCCTTCCACGCTTGCGGATACTCCGTTTCAATTTCTGACAGCAAACGACCCGACCACTCTCCACAGTCGCGTTCCAGCAACGATTCGTCAAAGCGCAGCGACGCGCGTACATATGAGTTGAGAATATACGCCGTCTCCCTCGTACGCCCCGAAGGAGAGACGATCAGCTGATCGATTGTAGCGTTTAGCCGCAGCGCCTTGCCATGGACGTTAACCTGCTCGCGCCCGAGTTCGGTAAGCGGCGAATCCATGTGTCCCTGCATTCGATGCTCGGCGTTCCAGGTGGTCTGTCCGTGCCGAATTAGATAGAGAGTCTTCACTTCGTTGCTCCTTTAGAGGAGCGCACAAATTTTCATATATCAGGCGTCACTTTTCTTGTCTGCGGTTCTGTAGTCTCCATAGGCCGCATCGCGCTTCGAGAGCGCCTGGGTCAAGCCTTTGCGAATCTCGGCCAGGTGTTCTCGGGTGGTTTGGGTGAAGGTCGCTAACTGCTGCATCTCGGTACCCGCCCGAATTCCCGCTCGTATGCCCATCGCGTCCATCTGCCGATGTACGGCACGTTTATTGATCTGCTGCAGATCCGATGGCGTTCTTGCGACCTTTTCTGCAATCCGCAACACGTTCTCTTCCAGTTCGGCCTCTGGGAATGCACGATTGGCGAATCCACACTGCACCGCCTCGACGCCCGACATGTGATCACCGGTAAGCATGAGTTCCATCGCCCGTCTGAGACCCACAATCCAGGGATAAAATTGATTGTCAGGCGGACTGATCGAACGCACTACGGGGTAACCGATCTTGGCGTCTTGCGCAACGTAGACCAGATCGCATGCCGTGGCTAACTCGGTAGCGCCCGCAAGGCAGTACCCGTGCACCTGGGCGATCACGGGCTTAGCCAGATCCCACATACGAAAGAAACCCTCCACCACATGCCGCGGCCAATTCGCGAGCCCACCCGCTGTGTAGAACGGTTGATCTTTCGCCACGTTGGATTGCAGATCGTAACCGGAGGAAAAACATACACCCGCACCCCGGATGATGGTGACACGTACCGCGTCATCGACATCGGAGGATTCCAGTGCGTGAAACATTTCCGTGCGCAACTCGTTGGACAACGGATTACGTTTCTCAGGTCGATTCAAGGTAATGCGCCGCACGGCTGGTATGGGTTCATCGACAATAATTTTCTGATATTCCATCACGTATTCGCCTAACTTAACTAAAGCTGAACTGATCAGCCGTGAACGCAGCAAACGTCCGCTGCACATCCTCGGCACTGGCAGCCATCGGGGCGATGATGTGGGTGTGTACGCCACCATCCGCGGCTTCGCTGATGCGAGCTCGGATCTCATCCTCGGTACCGATGATGGCAATCTCGTCGATCAGCGCATCGGTCAGCGCACCCCCCGTTTTCGCCCGGTCCTTTTCGGCCCATCCTTCAGTAATGGTGTTGGCCGCATCCTCGAAGCCCGCCCAGGCGAGAAAGTTGTTGTACACGGGCGTCGCATAATACGGAGCAAAAGCCGCTCGAAAAAGTTGTCGCCCCGCTTCTTTGTCGTCCGTTGCAAGCACCATGGCCCGGTTGACGATCTCCACATCCTCCCAGTTTTTTCCTGCGCGTTCGGCACCAATCTTCACATGCTCCATCATCTTCGGCAGCGCGCTCTTGGGCCACAGATTGAATATGACCCCGTCCCCAACCTCCGCCGCCATCTCGATCATCCTTGGCTGCAACGCCGCGAGATACAGAGGGGGTGGATTCTCGAGTGGCGCCTGCCGGTAACCCCGGCTCTTGAGAGTGGCAAGGTCAAAATCCGATTTCTCTCCCTTCAGCATCGAGCGCACCATGAGTGCTGTGTCTTTCACACGGGTAAGGGGCTTGTCCAGCGCAATGCCGTTCCACGCACCCATGATCGTCTGGCTCGATGAACCTAAACCCATGATGAAGCGCCCGGGAAGCAACTGCTCCAATACGTTGGCAGTCGCCGCAAGCACCGCGGGCGTTCTCGTATAAACGGGTGTGACCGCAACGCCGATGCGAATGCTCGTGGTGTGGTGGGCAACCGCTGCCACCTGAGTGAGGCTGTCAGGGGCACCTGAATCGCTGAACCAGGCATCCGGATAGCCATTGTCCTCAGCCCATGTCAGCCGCTCGATCGTTTGTTCGAGCGACGGTCCCGCCGGTAGTGTCACCGCCATGCGTTTGCGAACAGCCATCGTAATGTCCCCTTCCCGTGTAGTGCTGGCAAAGATTCCAAGCCTCGCATTTTGCGACCACGAAGATCAAGCCGTATGCTACGCAACAGTTGCGAAAGGGTACTTACATGAGTGACGTTCAGCTCACCCCGGTGCGTGATGCACATAAATTCGACGAAGCCGCGTTGGTCAAATTCCTCGATGCCAATATCGAGGGTTACCGCGGCCCGGCAACCATTCGTCAATTCGAAGGCGGCCAGTCCAACCCGACGTTTCTGCTCGAGGCGGCATCGGGTCGTTACGTCGTGCGTAAGCAGCCACCAGGGGAACTGCTGCCTTCGGCCCATCAGGTGGACAGGGAATATCGGGTGATGAAAGGCCTCGATGGCACAGAGGTTCCTGTGCCGAAGATGTACTGCTTGTGTGAAGACCCGGCAGTCATCGGCACAAAATTTTATGTCATGGAGATGGTAGAAGGAAGGCTATTCACCGAGACACTACTGCCAAGCCTCACCCCCGTTGAACGCGGCGCAATTTACAGCCAACTCGCACACGTTCTCGCAACCCTCCACGATGTAGACCCCGAAGCCGTGGGCCTGGGAGAATTCGGCCGACCGGGCAATTATTATGAGCGGCAAATCAACCGCTGGACCAAACAGTACCTCGCCTCTCAAACCGAAAACATCGAAGCGATGACCAAGCTGATGGAATGGCTGCCCGGAAACATCCCAGAGCCTGGAAAAACCGTCATCGTCCACGGAGATTACCGGCTAGGGAATACCTTGATTCACCCCACCGAGCCAAAACTCGTCGCTCTCATCGACTGGGAATTATCCACCCTCGGCGACGGCCTGGCCGACCTCGGCTACGTCTGCCAGGACTATCATGGTGATTCCTATACCGACGAAGGGCTCGCCGGAGCAGACCTCGAGAAGCTCGGCATACCTTCAGAGGAGCAGTTTCTCGCCGAATATCGCCAGCACGCCGGACTCGACCGAATCGACAACTGGTTGTTTTACGTCATCTACAACATGTTCCGCTCGGCCGGCATCATCCAGGGGGTTTATAAACGTGGTCTGGATGGGAACGCAAGCTCTGACAAAGCTCTGGAGTACAAAGACGCGGCCAGGATACGCTCGGAGCGCGCGTGGTCTCTGGTTGAGCAACTCTAAGACGCTATTAGTGGTCTTATTTTAAGACCGCTTCCTTCTACAGGACGGTCTCCGCAACCAGCGCCAGCGCTTCGGGCTGTTGGCAGCCGATCAGCATGCTCGACACGTGGCCTTTGCTTTCGGCATCGGTCCAACGTTGCAGGCGATCCTTAATGCGATCTGCGGGGCCTACCAGGTGGCATGCATCGATGAGTTCTGCTGGTACGGCGGCCATAGCTTCGTCTCGGCGCCCAGCAAGATACAGGTCCTGAATTTTCACGGCGGCTTCCTCGAAACCGAGCCTTTTCGCGTAGTTGTTGTAAAAGTTCTTATCCCTTGCACCCATACCACCGATGTAGAGCGCCATGTTTCCGCGCAGCGGTATCATGCACTGCTCTACGTCATCACCCATAATCATCGTGACGAAGGGTGCAATATCGAACTGGGTCAAATCCTTGTCGACCCCGTTTTCACGGGCCGCGGCAAATCCCTTCTGGATAGGCTCATCGAATACGTGGTATTGCTCGGGATCCATCCACACGGGAAAGAAACCATCGGCCACTTCGGCAGCGGCGGCGACTCCTGCGGGGGTAATGGAGGCTGCATAGATGGGAATAT
>SMWK01000175.1 GCA_004356895.1 Gammaproteobacteria bacterium | reverse complement strand
CATGGGGGCAGACGTGATCGAGTGCCTGGATCTAGAGGCGACGCATCATGTGCATGCAGGACTCACGGAAGATCATCGGGCGGCGGCGAAGGCTTTTGTTGAGAAGACTGAGCCAGTATTCAAGGGTCGGTGATGGGCTTGTTTTCTTAAGTGTGGTCCGGGTATCCGGGCCACACGATTTCCCCAGCGGTGTTATCCGGCCTTCCAACTCACAGGTAGGGATGGCTCAAATGTCAAAGAGATTCAAGAACATCTTCACATCGGAGTGGGAAGATCGTGGTAGCTGGCGATGCCTGGATCTCAGTGGTGAACATCTTGGAGTTCGACTCGAAGAAATCCGACCGGGTGGTAGTTCAAGCATTCATCATTATCACACCCTGGAAGAAGAGCACGTAATCGTTCTTGCAGGAGACGCGACACTGGTACTGGGTGACGAGGAGCATCCGGTTGAAAAAGGCGATCACTTCTGGTTTCGAGCGGCCAGAGAAGAGCCTCACCACATTGAAAACAGATCAGATAAGCCATTCAAGTTTCTGGTGTTCGGCGAAAGGAAATCGGGAGACGTCGTAGTCTATCCTGAAAAACAGGTCATGATGGTTAAAGCGTTGGAAGGCCGGAAACTATTCGATTACGAGCACCGCGAAAAACCATCACAAGACGAATAGGAATGTTATACACCCTCATCGCGGGGATCTAGGCGAACAAAGTATCTCGGTGGAAATCCGGTCAAAATCAGAAACACTATGCCGTGACGGTTTTCGCCATTGACGCGATCATGCTCTTCATCGGTCACAGGTATTGCAAGATAAGCCTCTTTCTCACCATCGAAAGCGCTTTGCACATTGGGATTCTCTAACGCCTGCGTGTACCAGGCTCGTGGCCAGTGATTTGCTGCCACGTAGAGCTGGCCATTACTTTCGAGGCGAGCCAGAACTCGATCGTTGGTATTTCCATCCTCATCTGTAGTAGTGATGACTAGCGTGTTTTGATTTGCGGGTTGGAAATATCCGAGCAAAGACTCGAATAACACGACGATCCCAATGTAAACGAAGATCAGAATCACGAATAGTTTAAGGACTTTCATTATAGGCTCCCGAACCCGCGGTGGAGACTGATTATACGCCACCTCTGGCAACGTTCCCGATCCGCGGAGTAATACACTCAATACTCTGAACTCAGACCCTTCTCCCGCAAGAATTCCGCATTGAATAACCGCGACTGATACTTGCTGCCCGTGTCCGCCAGAATGGTAACAATGGTGTGCCCGCGCCCCATCTTCTCAGCCACCTTCATTGCAGCGCAGAGGTTGATCCCCGTGCTCGAGCCGAAGAACCAGCCTTCCTGTGCCATCTGCCGGTACACCATGCTCACCATTTCCTGATCGGTCACCTGAACGGCATCGTCTATCTCTGTGTCGATGAGGTTGTCTGTTACTCTGCTGTTGCCGATTCCCTCAGTGATCGAAGGCCCCTTGCTCATCTTCGTTTGCCCTGTTTTTACCCAGGAGTAGAGGGCGCTGCCCATCGGGTCGGCGAGTACTATCTGTACGTTGGGGTTCTGCTCTTTGAGATAGCGGCTCACACCGGCGAGCGTCCCGCCGGTTCCAGTAGAAGCAACAAAGGCATCGACGGTGCCATCCGTTTGCTTCCATATCTCTGGCGCAGTTGATTCGTAGTGGGCCAGACGGTTGGCCACATTGTCGA
This sequence comes from Gammaproteobacteria bacterium, assembly GCA_004356895.1. Classification (GTDB taxonomy): domain Bacteria; phylum Pseudomonadota; class Gammaproteobacteria; order Pseudomonadales; family Azotimanducaceae; genus SMWK01. Next base: position 6,549 of record SMWK01000175.1, on the reverse strand, counting down.
ACTGGTTTGTCCAGACAGCGTTCGGTAGCGTTGCGGCGAAGCGGCCGGCTTGCTTCTGGTAGTTCATGTCGTTTTTGTAGGGCACGGTGGGCACAATGCGCACCTCGGCACCGAGTGTGGTGAGGAGTTCTATTTTCTCTGGCGATTGGTTGTCCGGCATGTAGATCACCGAGCTGTAGCCACGGGCGTTGCAAACATGAACAAGCCCAATGCCGGTGTTCCCGGCGGTGCCTTCCACAACGATTCCACCGGGTTGCAACGCGCCGCTCTTCTCGTGTTCACGGATCATCCATAAAGCCGCGCGATCCTTGACGGAACCGCCAGGATTGAGAAATTCGGCTTTGCCTAATATCTCGCAGCCTGTCGCGTCACTCAGGCCAGCCAGACGTATGAGGGGTGTGTTGCCAACACTCGCGGCGAAACCGTTTCTTGTATCCATAAGCTGATCCAACAAGGAGTGGGAATTCTAACGGCGTTGTCGTTGCATCGGAAAGCTATCTTCGACATGCTCTGGATTAGGTTTCGTGGAAAACTTACAACAAGGGGTCGGTGATGGTTGAAGAGCAGTTGTTGACGAGTCCGGAAGCCGTTGGCCTGGATCCGGAAAAAATAGCCGTGTTGCTGACCAGAGTTCAACGGGAGGTGGATGAGGGGCTACTGCCAGGTGTGCAGGTGGCGCTGGCGAGAAACGGTAAGCTGGCGGTACTCGAGTCGTACGGTGCAGCCAACGAGGATTCGCTTTTCTGTATCTTCTCGGCCACGAAAGCCATCACCTCGGCGGCTGCCTGGCTCCTCATACAGGATGGTCGGCTGGACACCTCCGAAAAGGTAGCTGACATTATTCCGGAATTTGCGAGCAACGAGAAACAGGCTGTGACCGTCGAGCAGCTTTTTCTCCACACGGCGGGTTTTCCGTCAGCACCTTTTGCACCGCTGGACTGGAATGATCCCATGCGGCGGATGCAGAGGTTCGATCAGTGGGTACTGAACTGGCCGCCTGGATCACGATTCGAGTATCACCCAACGTCTTCCATGTGGGTGATCGCCGATATCATCGAACGCCGTGCAGGCATCAGCTTTCAACAGTTCGTACGAGAGCAGATAGCGCAGCCATTGGGGTTGCTGGATCTGTTTGTGGGGTTACCGGAAAGCGAAAACTTTCGCGTGCTCCCGAACGAGCATGTCGGAGAGGGTCTGACTGACGAAGACTACACCCGGTTAGGCATCCCCAAGCCACCAGTGACGGAAGTTACGGAGGAAGCGATATTGAATTTCAACAACCCGGAGATTCGCGCCGTTGGTGTTCCGGGTGGTGGTGGCGTCATGGGCGCGGGTGAGCTCGCCATGTTCTATCAGGGCCTGCTGCACGGTGGTGCCCGGGGAAACCAGATTTGGCAGCCTGAGACGTTGGCGAGTGTCCGGCGCATACGAACTGGCGAGATGAGGGATGCGATGTTCGGAAAGTTGGTGAATCGCGGATTGGGAATCATCATCGCCGGTGACGACGAACGTAACTATCGAGGTTTTGGTAAGACCAACTCTGCTGATACGTTCGGCCACAACGGCGCAGGTGGACAGCTCGCATGGGCAGATCCAGCCACGGGAATATCCTTAGGATATTGCACCAGTGGTCATGACAGAAACACGCTGCGTCAAGGTCGCCGCGGGGTTGCCATATCGAGTTTCGCGGCCGTCTGCCTGGCCTGACAGCTTATGGGCTTTACCTGATGAAGCGGGCTTTCAGCATACAGTCATTGATTTTGCTGGCCGCATGCCTCGTCACAACCAGGGCGGCGGCCGAGTGGTACTCGGATACGCAGTCCATCATGGGTACGCGGGTTCATGCTGAAATCTGGCAGGAAGATGCCGCTGCAGGGCAGCGGGTTCTGGCAGAGATCATGGCCGAAATGCGGCGTATTGATGCGGTGTTTTCCACGTTTTTAGAGACAAGCGAGTTGTCCCGGCTGAATCGGGAAGCCGGAAAAGGTTGGATGGAGGTTTCGGATGAGCTGTTCGATCTTCTCAAGAAAAGCCGGATGGTATCGGATCTCACCGACGGTGCGTTTGATATCACCTACGCCTCAGCCGGGCGTTACTACGATTATCGCGCAGGGGAACGCCCTGACGAGGAGACGCTTCGTATGGCTCTGGCCGCCATAAACTACCGCTACGTGGAATTGGACGAAAAAACCACCCGGGTGCGGTTTGCTCACCCGGAAGTTTATGTGGATCTTGGCGGTATTGCGAAGGGTCATGCGGTGGACCGTTGCGCCGCAATACTCGCTCGTGAGGGCATCATGCAGGGCATGATTTCCGCCGGGGGTGACAGCCGTATTATCGGTAACCGGCGCGGCAAACCCTGGACGGTCGGTATTCGAGATCCGCGTCGTGAGGACGTCACGGTGGTACTGTTACCTTTGGTTGACACCGCAGTCTCCACTTCCGGTGACTACGAGCGTTTTTTTGAAGAAGATGGTGTTCGCTACCACCACATCCTCGATCCCAGTACCGGAGATTCAGCCCGGGCAACCCGGAGCGTAACCATTTTAGGTAAAGAAGCGACGTTCACCGATGCGCTCTCTACGAGCGTGTTCGTGTTGGGACCCGTTGAGGGTTTGAAGCTCATCAACCGTCTCCCCGGAGTGGACGCTATCGTCATCGATGCCGAGGGTGTCATGCGCTATTCAGCGGAGCTTGACGAGCTCGCGCATTGATTCGGTTCTCATTCCTCAATGTGCAGGAATCTACGTTTTTTCGAAATGTGACCTGCGCCTCTTTCTCGTAATCCGTCCTCATCTAACGTGCGTATTCGACCCGACGCATGAAGCGCCGCGAGATGGATACGCAGAAAGGACAAATACAGCCTCGACTCAGGATTCGGTCATACCGGAATTCGCTGTCGATTCTCCAAAGGCAGCTTTGGGTTTCGTGCAGTCGGCGGGTTCCGGTTGTTTCTGCCTATATCGAAGTGATAACGACGCAATGGATTGCTCGTTTCCCAACCACCAGCCATGATGGCGGTGGTTATTGCCGCACGGAGCGCGCAAACGGTGGATGCCGGTAGTTCGAAAGATTTGCTGAAAGGAACTCAGCACCGAATGGATTTCGGGTGGGTGGAAAGTACGACTGCCTGAGTGGCGTTTAAGTTCTCAAGCAGTATCTACCAGATCTTTCGACGGCACACTGCTGTTCATTAGGAGATAGGCGAATGTCGAAGTTAGGTTGGTCGCTGCTTGCACTTCTCACGATGTTTTTCGTGAACGAGGCGCGCGCAGTAGGAATTAGAGATGAGGCGCCAGATTTTACTCTGAAAAGTCTCGATGGCGTCAATCTGCGACTCGAAGAATACCGCGGTAAAGTCGTGCTCCTCAATTTCTGGGCAAGTTGGTGTGGTCCCTGTAGGCAGGAAATGCCTCTTCTGGATCGTTTACACAATCGTTATGAAGACACGGGGTTCACCGTGCTCGGTGTGAATGTCGAGGGCGATTCGAAACCAGCTCAGGAAATCGTAGACAAGACCAAAGTCACCTTTCCCATATTGATAGATGAAGGCCAGAAGGTGAGTGAGCTGTATGACTTGGAGGCGATGCCGAGCACCATCGTGATTGATCGAGATGGCGTGATTCGATACATCCATCTTGGTTACAAGCCTGGGGATGAATCCAAATACGTCGAAGTCGTAAAGAAGTTGATTCGTGAATAGTTGCGAATAGGCTATCGATAACAAGAGAGTTAAGAAGTATGCAACGGACAGCACTCATCATCGCCCTGGCAGCATTGTTTATGGTATCCGTTCCGGCGTTTGCCGAACCTCTCGATGACGAGATGGAAGACGTCAAGAAAGCGCTACTCGACTTGAAACGAGACCTCGTGATTCTCGAAGAAGATTTGCTGTTCCCGGCAAGCACTCAGGTAGCCGTGTTTCTCTCGATGGACGTCGGCGAATTTTTCCATCTAGATTCGGTGAGCCTGAAGATCAACGGTAAAGAAGTTACCCACCATCTTTATACTGACAAGCAGATCGACGCATTGTATCGCGGAGGTGTGCAGCGGCTTTTCATCGGTAATGCCAAGCAGGGAAGTAATCGTATCACCGCGTTTTTCACCGGGCGGGGGCCGAATGGCCGCGATTATCGGCGTGCAACAACTGTGGAGTTCGAGAAGTCCTTCGAACCCACTTTTGTCGAACTGGCCATAGTCGACACCACCGCCAAGTACCAACCCGAATTCCGCGCAACTGTTGCCAACTGATCGCGGGTAGGCTTGAGTGAAATGAAAGCTTTTCTTTGCGAGCTCATATTGAGTTGCGTGCTCGCAGCACCGGCGGCAAAACCTATTGATGAGTTAACTTACGGAACGGTTCTCTACGCCTATTTCCAACAGGATTATCAACAGGCTCTGCTCGATACGCTCGTTGCTGAGAAGCAGGGGCGCCGCGGTGAAAATACCATTCGCTTCGATCTGGCAAAAGGCAGTTTCGCCTTCAGCGACGGCATGTACGGTTATGCCCGCAACATCTTCGACAACGTTGACCCTGAAGAACTGAGTGAGCTGGATCGAATGCGTTTGGCGTTTCATCTCGCCCGCGAATACCACCGTAGACAGGATTGGCCCCAGGTAGCGGCTGCAGTCGAGCAGATCGATCTAGGTCGAACCTGGTTGGGTAAAGAGAAGTTTCACCCCGAAGTTGAGTACATGCGCGCCGAAGTTGCCATAGAGAAGGGCGATTTTGCCACTGTACAGCGGGCCGTCGACCGGCTCGAGCCGGAAGATCCACTGCGCGCTTACACCTTGTTTAACTTAGGTGTTGCATACAAGCATGCCGGTGATCTGCACAACGCCCGCAACACGTTCACCGAGCTGGCGGAGATGAAGTCCTACAGCGACGAGGCATTTGATCTCATCCAGCGTGCCAAACTCGCGCTTGCCTTCATTGCCCGGCAGCAGAACGACACGGCTGATGCCCAAAGAGTGATTGACGCTTTGCCCGGGATAGGTCGATACCGCGATATAGCGCTTGCTTCCTATGGCGGCTTGGCTATGGACAACGAAGACTACGAGCTTGCGGCGCGTATTTGGCTTACCTTACAGAATCAGAATTACTGGACTTCGAGCACTGCGGCCGCTCGCCTCGGGTTTCCGGTAAGCCTCGAGAATCTGGCAGGCCGGACATCTCAGGGCCGAGGACTGGCGCAATACCGGGTTGCCGAAAAAAGCTTCGAGACGCGCCTGGCGACGCTCAACCATCTCAGCACTCAGGCACAAGATTCCAGCTGGGTGCGAGGCCTTTTGAAGGTGTTTTCAGCTCCGCAACAGGATCGCGATCAGATGGGCGCCTTGATGGAAAGTTGGCGTGATCAGCTTGGCCACACGGACTGGCTCGAGTGGCTCGCAACCGAAGACGTTCATAAGGTGCTTGTGCAGTGGCGGGAACTACTCGGATCAAAAGCCTGGCTGGACCGTTTGCCCACTCGATTTACGGCGTTCGCAGAACTCTCGAGGGAACAACGTCGGCGTGGTGTCGAGGCACGTGACTTGTTGGAGAATCGTGCGTTGTTGAGCAATCGAGAACGGCTTGCCTTGCAGATCGAAAATTTGCACGAACGGCTGGTAGAACTCGAAACCGAGCGCCCCAAGCGAACGGCGGATTGGATGCTGAAGCTTGCCAACGCCACGGAGCGCGAAGCGATTTATAAACTCGTGGAGATGAGTCGTCTCGTCTCCGAGAACATGAATAAGCAGGAACAATCCCGGTGGGAGGCCCGCATCAATCGACTGCAAGGCGTGGTTTTCTGGCGATTGGTGGACGAGCGTAGTGCCCGGATCCGTGTTTTGGTGAGTAATCTCAAGCATGCCGAGAGCTTGCTTGCCGACGTAGATGAGCGGATTATCCGTGTGGAAAACGCAGAAAGCCAATTTGCCGCCGGGGTGGAAACAGACTTCATTGCGTTTTCAGAGCGTGCTCAGAACATCACCCGCTTAGTGGACACGGCATTGCTCCGCCGCGAGGAGCAGCTTGCGGCAGAGATTCGCAAAGGCATGCAGCGTGAGAAACGCGAAGTGGAGCAATACCTCCTCATTACTCGCATCGCCATCGCCCGAGCCACCGATCAATTGGCGCAGGTGGCCCCGGCGGTGACGAACACCAACGGAGACGGTGAATGAGGTCTGCGAGCAGAACACTTTCTCAGCTGTTGATGCTCACGCTGGCTGTCGGCTTGTCGGGCTGCAGCTGGTTCAATTTCTTTGGCGACGATGACCTGCCGAAGCCGGAAAAAAACACCATTGCCCGTGTTATCCATGATCTGCCGGATATCAAACTACCGAAGGCAACTGTTGCCAAACCCACCCGCGAAGAAGTCATGCTCGCCTACGAGCGAGTCTACGGCCTGCTTCCCAGCCGCAACGAAAACCACGCAGTAGGCAAACGGTTGGCTGATCTGCAAATGAGCGTGGGTGAGGAAAACGACATCGAAGGTCGTGAAGACCCATATGGCGCGGCAGTTACCCTCTATGAGTCGTTGCTTTTGGACAGTGCAGGGGAAGGTG
>SMWK01000174.1 GCA_004356895.1 Gammaproteobacteria bacterium | reverse complement strand
GTGCGCCCATCTGCTATACGGAGGGTCCCGCCGAAGATGCGGAATATGAGCTGTTCCCCGAAGACCTGGACCGCCTTACACCTCATATCGATGCCGCCATCAAGCGGGTGCCCGCGTTCGGCGAAGCGGGCGTCAAACGGGTATATAACGGTGCCATACCCTACACGCCCGACGGCAACCCCATTATCGGGCCCGCCTGGGGCTTGCGGAATTTCTGGCTGAACGAAGGTCATAGTTTCGGCATTACGGCGGCCGGAGGTGCGGGTTGGCAATTGGCGCATTGGATCATCGAGGGCGAACCCACCATCGACATGCTGGGTGTGGACCCGCGCCGCTTTGGCGCCTATGCAAGTGCCGATTATCTGCAAGCCAAAAACGAGGAAGCTTACGCCAGCGTCTTCACCATACATTACCCGGACGAGGAACGACCGGCCGGCCGGCCGCTGCTGCAAGCCCCCTGTTATGAGCTTCTGAAAAGCCTGGGTGCCGTGTTCGGGCAAAAAGCCGGTTGGGAGCGGGCAAACTGGTTCGCGCCGTCCGGCACGCCACAGGAGGATGACTGGTCATTCCGGCGATCGGGTTGGTTCGAGCAGGTAGGCGTTGAGTGCCGCAACGTTTCGGAAAACGTTGGCATCCTCGATATGACCGCTTTCGCCAAATGCCGCATCTCCGGAACAGGCGCAGAAGCCTTTCTGGACAACCTGGTCGCCAACCGACTGCCAAAAACCGTGGGCCGTGTGCGCTTGTGCCATGCACTGAACAGCATCGGTGGCGTACACGGCGAGTTCACTATTCTGCGCGAGGCTGCCGATTCCTTCTATCTGGTTTCCGCAGGCATCTATCAGCGCCTGGATCATGATTGGCTATGGCGCCACATGCCCCGGGACAGCAGCGTGCAGATGATCAACCTGACCAGTGCCAAGGGTGTTCTGGTGGTGGCCGGGCCGAAGTCGCGGACCCTGATGCAACGGGTCTCCGACGCCAACTTCGAAAACGGTGTATTCCCCTGGCTATCAGCAAAGAACATCACGGTGGGTCGAGCCCCGGTCACGGCCATGCGCTTGAATTATGTGGGTGAGCTCGGCTGGGAACTGCACCACGACCTGGAATTTCAGAACCAGATCTTCGCTGCCTTGATGACCGCCGGAGCTGATCTGGGCCTTAAACCATTCGGCATTCGTGCCATGGACAGCCTGCGTTACGAAAAATCCTACCGCATGGTCGGTACCGAGATTTCCATCGAATATTCGGCCTATGAATCCGGCCTGGATCGCTTCGTTCATCCGGACAAGGGCGATTTCATCGGACGCGACGCTTTGTTGACCAGGCGTGAGCGCGGCAACGCCCACCGTTTCGTCACCCTGGAAGTGCACGACGTAACCGACGCCGACGCCCTGGGTAACAACCCGATCTATGATGGCAGCGATCTGGTGGGCCGTGCGACAGGTGGCAACTACGGTTTCCGCGTGGGCAAATCCCTGGCACTGGGCATGGTCCACCCGGAGTTGGCGGCAGTCGGCACCGAATTACGCATGAAAATTCTCGGGACCGAGCACCGAGTTACCGTGATCCCGGAAAGCCCCTTTGACGCGAAGAACGAGCGGTTGCGGGCTTAAAGCTTGCTGCCAGTCGCAAGCAAACCCGTACCCGGCGAATCCGGTCTCTTGAACGGCGTTTCAACCACTTCTGCATCCACCAGTCCATCGGCGTATGTCCTGGGCAAGGCGACCTGCAGATTTGTGCCCAATTCCGTCAACTCGACGGGCAACATGGCGAAAGCGATGTTCGACGCCTGCACCGGCGAAAACCAGGCGGAGGTGACATAGCCAACCAGCTCGCCATCCGCGAAGACATGATAAAAATCCGCTGGATACCAGGTGATCGGCTTTCCACCCATACGCAGGCCTGCCAGCTTGTGGCTTACCCCTTCTTGATGGATTTTCTGCAAGGCTGCCTTGCCGATGAAGTCATGTTTGGAGAGGTCGACCATCCAGCCCAGACCGCATTCGTAGGGGTTGGTTTCCACATCCATGTCCTGGCCGTAGGACAAAATGCCCGCCTCGATGCGGCGGTGATGACCGGGCGCAATGACGTGCAGGTTGTGCGCTTCGCCCGCCGCCAGCACCGCATTCCACATCTTTTCCGCATTTCTGATGGCGTCGAATAGATAGATTTCGAACCCGGCTTCCGCGGAGAAGCCCGTGCGGGAAATCACCACCTTGCAGCCACCAACCTCGGCCCACATCAGGCCATAATAAGGAACGTCATCGATACCGTCGCCAACCAGGTCGCGCATCAGGTTGGTGGATTTTGGACCCTGGATCTGCACTGGAGACACGTCAATCTCGTTGATCTCCACATCATAGCGGTTGAAGGCATTGACGCCTTGCAGGTACAGCCCGATGTCGGTGTTGGCCAGGGAGAACCAGAATTCATCCGCATCCAGGCGCAGCAATACCGGGTCATTCAGGATACCGCCATCACTGTTGCACACGATGACGTAACGGCATTTGCCTATTGCGCATTTGTCGGCACGCCGAGTGATAACCATGTCCACGAACGCTTCCGCATCCGGACCCTTGACCTGGATCTGCCGCTCGACAGCGACATTCCATAGGGTCACATGTTCGGTCAGATAAACGTATTCCTGCATCAGGCCGCCGTCTTCCGGCTTGATGTAGGCACGGGGATGATAAACGTGGTTGTAGACCGAATAACACCAGGCACCGGCAGCCTGGCTCAGATGCCAATAAGGCCCCTTGTGTAACAGGGTATCGACTAAAAGACGGCTACCCTCGGCCAAAATACCTTCATCTCCATTGTCGCCGCTCTGGCGCAGTTGTATCGGGATACGGCGCTTTTTCAGACGGCTGTTTGCAAACATATCAGCTACTGTGAGGCCGTTCATGACATCGTTGCTCATCAGGGTCTCCCGTTATCCAGCCGAAACTTCCCCGAACTCGCCAATGAGTTTCGAAGGCTTACAAGCTGTAAGCCAACGCTCACGTTGAGTCAAGAAACCGATTGCGATGCCCTGCATTTTCGTTGGCGTTACCGTAATGGGTGGGGCGGACGATGAAAGGCCCTGGCATGTACATCCGCTAGTTAACCGGCGCATAATCAGCGAACACCAACGAAATACCAGTACATTGGCCGATATTGCGTTCGAGGACGGCGTGATGACGAGAGGGATTCGAAGCTTTTTACTGTTCAGTGTGGTATTCGCCTTTTGTGCTTGTACGCCACAACAACCCGACAATAATCCTCCGGTAGATAGTGGGCCGGTTGTAGATCGGGACGGCTACGGCAATCCAGATTTGAACGGCATCTGGCAGGCGCTGGGCTCTGCCCACTGGGATCTTGAAGCCCATGCCGCCCGGGCGGGCCCCGTAGTCGAGCTCGGGGCGTTGGGCGCCATCCCCGCCGGCCTGAGTGTCGTCGAAGGCGGAGAAATTCCTTACCAGCCCTGGGCACGCGCAAAACAGTTGGAAAATCGGGCTGATTGGATGACTCGAGACCCCGCGATCAAATGTTTCATGCCAGGGGTGCCGCGAGCCAACTACATGCCGTTTCCATTTCAGATCGTGCAAGGTCGCGAACACATACTCATCACCTACGAGTTCGCAGGCGCCAGCCGTATCGTGTACATGAACCGTCCTGATTTCGAGCATCCGCTGGAAGCATGGATGGGGCATTCGCGTGGTCACTGGGAAGGTGAAACGTTGGTAATCGACGTCGACAGCCACGTAGCCGACACCTGGTTCGATAGTTCGGGTAACTTCCACAGTGAAGCGCTGCGCGTCGTGGAACGGTTCTCGAAACTCGGCCCAAATACGCTGATTTACGAAGCGGAAATTACCGATCCGAATGTGTTCGAGCGGCCGTGGAAGATCCGCATGCCGTTGTACCGTCGCGTCGAGGACAATCCTCAACTATTCGAGTTTAAATGCGTCGAGTTCGTGGAGGAGCTCATGTATGGACACTTGCGTAAGGAAAACACATCTCCTTGAGATCACCTTGCTGCTGGCGATGGCGACTTCGGCAGCAGCTCAGACGATGACCGACCCACCGCGTACCCCATGGGATGTGCCGGATCTGAACGGGGTGTGGCACATTGGTATTGCAACACCGCTGGAGCGACCCGAGGGATTTGCCGAAAAGACCCACTTCAGTGAAGCGGAGGCTGCCGCATACCTTGATGGGTCCTACGCCCGTCGCGATCAGGTCATAAGCTTCTTAGACGGCGGTGAGGAAAAATTCGTCGGCACGGAACTGTGGTTTCCGGCTGATCTGCCGCTGACTGAAGACCGGCGCACATCTCTGATTTACGAGCCTGCCAACGGTAAGATTCCGCCTCTCACGGAAGCCGCCAAGCTGCGTCAGGCGGCAGCCAGAAAGCGTGATACCAGCCCACCGGAAGGCCCGGAGGACCGTCCGCTGGCGGAGCGCTGCCTTACCGGCTTTCTTACTGGACCACCGCAGATGACGGGGTTCGAGTACAACGACAACCTGCAGATTTTCCAATCCAGGAACACCATTGCGATATTGAACGAGATGGTCAACGAAACCCGCATCGTGCCACTGGATGACCGCCCGCACCTGCCCGAGAACGTGCGCCAGTGGCTCGGCAACTCGCGCGGCCACTGGGAAGGCGGCACCCTGGTGGTGGAAACGAGGAACTTCACCGACAAGACAACGTTCAACGGTTCAGGTATGAACATGCACCTCACCGAACGCTTTACGCGCATCAGCGAAGACGTGATCGAATACGACTTTCGCATTGAAGATCCGGATTCGTTTACCGCACCTTGGGCGGCGCGCAGCCCGATGAGATTGAGCGATCTACCAATCTATGAATACGCGTGTCACGAAGATAATCGCAGCATGGTGTTCATGCTCTCCGGTGCGCGCGTGCAGGAAGCGGAAGCCGAGTAATATCTCCCGCCAAACTCGTCGCTGACTTTTTGGGAAAATAGTCGTGCATCCCTGCGCTCGCTAGTCTCGGCCTTTCCAACTAATTGCCACCCTTAATTTGCCAGCAAACGCGAACTTGTTAGACTCCAGGTACGAAGGACGCAATAATAAAATTGAACGAATTAGACGCATCCTGAGCACACCGACCTGGGAGATCCTCAACATGCGTGGACGAGTACTGAATCTGCTGGCCGGTTTTGCCCTCACAACGATTGCGACTTCAGCAGTTTTTGCCATCGAACCGGAAACTGTCGGCAAGACCACCATGGGGGAACCCACCACTAAATGGTTTATGGCGAAATCGGCGTTCGGCGCGGGTTATATTTTTGACGGGGAAAGCGGTGAAATGATGGGATTGTTATCCCTGACGACATTTACTCCTGCCGTACAGCCCAACCTCAAACGTGGTGAGATCTATGCAGCGGAAACCTACTATAGTCGCCTCTATCATGGGGAACGCTCCGACGTGCTCACGATATACGATCTCGCAACCCTCTCACCCGGTTTTGAGATCGAAATACCCAAGAAGGTAGCCGCGCTGTCTTTCCGCCAGTACATCGCGCTCCTGGATGATGACCGACACCTTGCGATATTCAACATGACGCCCGCGCAATCGGTCAGCATCGTGGACGTGAGGAGCCGCGATTTCGTCGGGGAAATTTCAACCCCAGGCTGCGCCCTGATTCTTCCGGTGGCAGACCGAGCCTTTCTCATGATCTGCGGCGACGGCACGCTGCAACTGGTCGGACTCGACCGCAACGGTGGCGAGTCAAAACGAATCAGGAGCGATGCGTTTTTTACGATCGATGAGGATCCGGTTTTCGACAAACCCGTACCCACCGCGGATGGCTGGCAGCTGGTCACCTACGAAGGCAAGATATTCGAAGTCACCGTTGCGAACGATTCCATCCAGATCAGTGAACCCTGGTCGGTCTTGAGCGAAGAAGACAGTGATGAAAAGTGGCGCGTTGGCGGTGGACAGTTGATGGACGTACACGTGGGCATGGATCTACTGCTCATGATGATGCATCAGGGCGAAGTCGACACCCACGAGGAACCCGGTACCGAGATCTGGATTTTCAACCGGGAGACCCAGCGTCGTATCGCGCGTATCGAGACGGGTGAGCCTATCACCAATATTCTGGTCAGCCAGGATGAGGATCCAATACTCATCGTCACTACCGAAGCAGGCCCGGTTCATATCTACGACGTAAAAACCACCAGGAAGCTCCGTACCATCGACAACGCCGGTACGTTTCCGTCTCTTCTACAAAGATTCTGATATGCAGCTGGACCCACTGATTGTGCTGGTCATCTCCATCGGGTTCGGGGTGCTGTTTCTCAGCACCACGTCGCACAAGATCCGTGAATTCGCTCAATTCAGGGTAATACTGGCTGACTACCAGTTACTGCCCGATGTACTGATAACGCCTTGCGCGTGCACGGTCGTCGTGATTGAACTTGCGCTTACAGCCTGCTGGTTCTCGGTGTTGTGGACGCCGTTACTTGTCGCACCCACTGCCGTTTTGAGTGCCGCTTTGCTTACGCTGTATTTTGTTGCGGTTGGCATTAACCTGGCTCGTGGGCGTGTCCACATCAGCTGCGGGTGTGGTATACCAGGCGCTAACAATGCCGATCAGCCGTTGTCGAGTGGGATATTGGTTCGCAACTCCGTGTTGGCGCTGCTGGCCTTGGTCTGTGTGTTACCTGTTATTGAGCGCAACTTGTACTGGTTCGACTATGTCGCGGTTGCGACCGCGCTGTTGATTGCATCCATTCTTTATGCGGCTACATCCCAGTTGTTGAGCAACAGCGCTGCCATGGCTGCCTGGCGGCAGACGGTAAACGAGGCTGAACCCGGTGGCTGAGATCATGATCCCCGCTTTCATCATCTTGTGGGTGCTCGTCATTGTGCTGGCGGTGATGGTTGTTGCGCTGGCACGACAGGTAGGGCTACTACACGAACGGGTTGCGCCCGCGGGTGCGCTTTCGCCGACCAGCGGTCCCAAGGTGGGTGAATTGGTGGAAGCTGCAACCTACGATGATTTGCGAGGGCGCGAACATACCATCGGCGGAGCCTCCGAAAGCGGCGATATAACCCTTGTTTTATTCATATCACCCACCTGTCCGGTCTGCAAAACTCTCGTTCCGACCGCCCGTTCGCTTGCCCAATACGAAAAGTTGAGGCTGGTATTTGCAAGCGACGGTGACACCCTCGAACGTCATGCGGCCTATGTGAAAGACATGCACATGGATGGTTATCCCTACATTGTTTCACAGGCTCTCGGATTGGGTTTCGGAGTCAGCAAATTGCCTTTTGCCGTACTGCTGGATGCTTCTGGCATCCTGGTGAGCAAAGGCCTCGTCAACACTCGTGAGCACCTCGAAAGCCTGCTGGTAGCAATGGGCAGCGAGGTTGCAACCCTGCAAGACTATATTCAAAGTCTGGAACAGGGACCTAAGGAGCAAATCCAATGACAATCGACGATGCCATGGGAAAGGTGTTCAGCTGGGTGGATACGCACACAAATACTGCGAGTCGCCAGCTTGCGAGACACACTTCGCGACGCGGATTTATCAGCCGTGTGGGTACCTTGTTAGTTGGCGCGAGCGTACTGCCGCTGCTCCCTGTCGCACGCGCTTTCGGTGCTGAGGGTCTAGCAGAGATCGGCGATCCACAGAGTTGCGACTACTGGCGCTACTGTGCTCTTGGTGGCACCTTGTGTTCCTGCTGCGGTGGCAGCATGACCTCCTGCCCGCCTGGTGCGGAACCCTCTCCCATTACCTGGGTGGGAACCTGTCACAATCCGGCGGACGGTAAGGACTATCTCATCTCCTATAACGACTGCTGCGGCAAGGCGATCTGCGCCCGCTGCTTCTGTCACCGCACTGAACGTGACAGACCCGTCTATTTCCCCAGCAAGAGCAACGATATCCTCTGGTGTTTCGGTACGGAGAGTCATGCCTACCATTGCACCGTCGCGGTCGTGCTTAGTGAAGCCACGGAAGCTTGATCATTGATTCGGACGCTACTGCTCCTTGTCGTTGTAGCGGCAAACCTTGCCGCTAACACAGCACTTGCGGCCTACACCCCAGGTGTCGCCTATATGTTGCACTGTGGTGGATGTCATCTGATTGATGGAAGAAGTAATCCTCCCGAAGTACCAGACTTGCGAGGCGAATTGGGCAGGATCGTTGCCGTGCCCGGTGGACGTGACTATCTAGCGCGTGTACCCGGCGCCTCACAGGCACCCGTCTCCGATCAGGAATTAGCCGAGATCCTCAACTGGGTTCTGCATCGATTCAATGAAAAAACCTTACCGGTCGATTTCACTCCCTTGACGGGTGAAGAAGTCGGTAAATCCAGACGCAATGTTCTGAAGGATCCGCTTAAACATCGCGCTACCTTATGGGAGCGTTATGAGGCCGCACAAGAGTAGCGACCGAACGAGCAATCGCAATTTCTAATCAACCTGCGCAGCAGCTGGTAGACTACCGTCCATGAAGCGAGCATCACCTTCAGATCTCCGCTATTTCGAGCGCATAGCCAAGCTCAACTGTTCTCTCCCGGGCGATCCACCTCCCGTCTCGCTAGCGGAGATGTTCGATCGGCTCGAATTGCTGGAACGTCAATTGGGCCCGTTCGTACGGCCAGGTCATCCCGGGGCTGGCGATGGCGATCTAGACTCGCATATAAAGTTTCTTCAGCGATTACGCTCAATTGACCTCGCGCACGGCGCTTAGTCATCTCGGCAAGGTACTCGACGGGCAGTCGATTCATTGGGTGCTCATCGGCGCGCTGGCTGCCAACCGCTACCGCGCTTCACCTCGACTGACCAATGACATAGATCTCCTGTTGGCGAATACCGGTGAAGGTATCGATGTTTTGGAGGCTACGCTGACTGAAGCGGGTTGGTCCGTGCATCGTGCAGACCCCGGCGGCGAGTTGCTGCGACTGACGCATGCCGAATATGGGGTTGCAGATCTGCTTATCGCCGGAACGCGTTATCAAGAACTCGCGATTCAGCGTGCTTTAGTGGAGCC
>SMWK01000173.1 GCA_004356895.1 Gammaproteobacteria bacterium | reverse complement strand
GACATACCCGTCGGGCCGACACTGACGAGCCCGCTTGATGGCGACGAGGAAGTGGATCCGGAGAACACCGTGGTCTCGTGGGAACCCGTGACAACCGATCTCGACGGTGATCCCATCACCATCGTGGGGTATCAGGTCATCGTCGAGGAAGATGAAGATCCTGAGTTCCCCGACGGTTTCGCTCAGCCTGTATTTAGCGTGTACCTGCCGGCCAGCGCCACAAGCGTCGTGGTACCAGCCGAGTTCATGCGTCCCGATACGGACTATGAATACGAGGTGCTGGCCATCGAGGAGAGCGGTAATCAGACGTTATCCTCCGCCGAGTTCGCAACCGCCGAGGAGGAATAACGACGGGGAGAGCAGCTCGCCAGGTGGGTACGCCCACAGAGGCGCCTCGCGAACCAATCCAGAGCCGGCTACTCCATAAAGCCCAACTACTGGCGAAGGGACGCGCGCTGAACCCCAACCAATTAGAAAAGTTCTGGAAGGCTAGCGACGGTTACGGTCGAGATGGAAAAGAGGTTACATTCAAAACCTGGTTTTTCGGGGTGGTTCGAGTTGCAGCGTTTGATAACCGTAGTTCGTGAAGCACGAGCGTGCACATTGTGCGAAGCGCACCTGCCGCTGGGCCCAAGGCCGGTATTTCAAGTTGCTGCCGGGGCGCGTGTGCTGATAGTCGGACAGGCGCCCGGGCTGAAAGTGCATGAGTCTGGCATCCCGTTTGATGATCCGAGCGGCGACCGCTTGCGCGACTGGTTGGGCATTGACAGCTCGACCTTCTACGATGCCTCTAAAATAGCCCTGCTGCCGATGGGATTTTGTTACCCGGGGCGGGGGAAGTCTGGTGATTTACCACCCCGGCCCGAGTGCGCGCGCACCTGGCGCGAGCGGTTCATGAATTGTCTGGAGGGCGTGCAGATAACGTTGGCCATCGGTCAGTATGCTCAGCGTTGGCACCTCAAAGATGCCGCAAAGTCGAATTTGACCGAGACCGTCCGAGCGTGGCGGGAGTTTGCACCCTCGATTTTCCCTCTGCCTCACCCGAGCCCGCGCAACAACATCTGGTTGAAGAAAAACCCCTGGTTTGACCGCGACGTCGTACCGGCGCTTCGCCAGACGATAAAAAATGTTCTCGATACCCAAGCGCAGACATGAAAATTTATTCACGTTTCAAGGTAAACGCATGGAATATCAAGAGCCAACACGCCAGATCGCAGCTAGAACCTGGACCAAAACCTGAACACGTCTGGCTGGCTATTTACCACCGAACTCGGTCTTGAACTCCTGCCAGTCGAGTTCGAGTTCGGACATCAACGCATTGAACTCGGGAAGACCGTGGAGGTTTTTGAAATGCGGGTCGGAGTCGAAGACCGGGTAGTTTGGCAGGCCATCCGCCACGATTTCACGTAAAAGTGGGAGTGCTTTATCGGTCTGACCGAGAACCGCATAGACCGAAGCGGCGTTGTGGCCGATATGATGGCGGTGGATCACCGGCACCTCCGCGGCTTGAGCACGAGTAATCGCCTCCAGGGCGCGCGCTTCTTCGCCGCGCTTAGCCCACAACAAACCTTCGATGCTTAAGATCATTGGATCGTTCGGCGCGAATTGTTCGGCGGCGGCAATTCGTGTTTCGGTTGCTGCGAGATCCCCGGCGTAAAGGGTGATCAGTGGGTAAAACACGTGGATATAGTAGTTGGCCGGGTGCCTGAGAAGACCTTGGTCGAGCCCTGCGATCGCCGCCTCGTGGTCACGTTCGTAATGATCCAGGTGGGCGAGGAAGAACCCGGCCATCGGATCCTCGGGAACACGAACAATGGCAGCTTGCAGATTCGTACGTGCCTCGTCGAGCAGGCCCACGTGCATAAAAATGAGTGCTTGCCAGATCCGCGCTTGATCCGCGGTGGGATCGAAGCGCATGGCCCGGGCAAGCGAACGTAGCGCGGGCCGGTTGCGATATCCGTTGGCGGGGCTCCAGAGCAGCCGCCCGTTTGCGTAGTGCGCGGATGCGTTCGTCGGGTCGAGTTCCAGCGCGTTGTGGATCGCTTGTTCCGCTGCGCGGAACCAATGTTCTTCCGGCTCGAACGTAAACGCCATTTGCACGATAGCTTCCGCAAGACGGCCCCAGGCTTCGGTGAAGTCGGGGTCGAGGGACGTCGCGTTGCGGAGCATCTCGATGCCGGTTCGCGTATCCCAGATGTTGTACTGGTTCAAGCGCTCGGTACCTTGCAGATAAAGCTCGTAGGCGGCCGGATTGTTGGTGGGAGAACTCACCTCGGGTCTCGCCTGCATCTCGATGCCGAGATCACTGAGAAGCTGATCGGCGATTGCATCCTGCAGGCTGAACAGCGACGTCATCGTGCCTTCGTGGCGTGCCGCGGAAACCACCTGGCCCTCTACACTGATCGCCTGAACGTGTATGCGCAGTTCAGCCCCGAGCTTCTGGATACTCGCGTCCACAATCATCTGCACCCCGAGTTCCCGGGCGATACCGAGTGCGTCCGTCGATTGCCCCGCATACTGGGCGACTCGAACCCAGGGTAATACGTCGAGATTGGGGATCGTGGCCAACTTTCCGATCAGTGCGTCAGCCAGTGCGGTACATAAATACTCTTCACCCGGGCTTGGTGTGAGCAGTCGAAAGGGCAGGACGGCCATTGTGTTACTTGCCGCAGTCTTTGGAACACGTATGGCGGGTTCGGGGTCCTGTATAGCGTGTTCAGGGTCGCGGCGCCTTTCCACATGCTGCTCGAGTGCACCGATGACCTTCTCGCGATAGCGAAGCTCGTCCTGCTTATGGCGCAGGATTGCCTGCCGATCGCCGATGATGAGTTCGAGTCCACGCGGCAGTGTCGTCTCCTCTAGATAAATGGCAACGAAGGATTTCTGGCGACCAAACGCGAAGGTACTTTCCCGCAGGCAGAATTCTGAGTCGACAGCGCTCCGGGAAATGAACATCAGGAACACCGTGGCGCCCTCGATGGCGCCTGCGAGAGCTTCCGGCCAGTACTCACCCGGCGCAATGCCTTCGTCGTACCAGTACCGGAAACCTTCGCTGTCGAGCCACGCGAGTTCGGGATAAACCAGCGCTGCGTCATCGTGGGAATAACACACGAAGATGTAAGGCTCACTGCCCTCGTAAGGCGGTGGCGGTTGCTGTATCACTTCTTGTTCATGTCGTCATTCAACCCAGCCGAAACCCCTCGTATCCATTGGCCACCACCTGTTCGCACCGCTCCCGGTATCTCGGATAACCCCCTACGTATGGCATGAAGATCCTCGGTTTGCCGGGCACGTTCGATCCGAGGTACCAGGAATTGCAGCTGGGTGTCGTGTACATGGTGCCTTTGGCGACCTCGTTGACATGTGCCACCCAGTCAACTTCCGCCGCGGGCTCCGGTTCGATGTTCTGCAGGTTGTTGGTGCCGAGGTATTCGATGCAATCGCCGATCCAGTTCACGTGCTGCTCAATGGCAACCAGCATGTTGCTGAGCACCGATGGACTGCCGGGACCCGTGATGGTGAAGAGGTTCGGAAATCCGTGCATCTGCAGGCCGAGGTACGCAACCGGACCGTCGCGCCACTTGTCTGTCAGCCGTTTGCCGTCGCGTCCCCGGATGTTCGCCTTCAACAGCGCGCCCGTCATCGCGTCGAACCCGGTGGCGTAAATCAGTACGTCCAGATCGTGGTGCGTTGCGCTCGTTCGAATTCCCTTCGTAGTAATCGTCTCGATAGGCGATTCGATAAGGTCCACCAGGGTGACATTGTCGCGGTTGAAAGTGTCGTAGTAGTCTCGATCCAGAACCTGGCGTTTGCATCCGAGACCATAGGTTGTCGGTGACAACCGCTCGCCCACCGTTGGATCATCGACCATGCTACTTATAGCTTCCCGAAAGGTTTCGTTGGCCGCTTCGTTTGCTTCCGGGTCGGTGTAGACGTCACGAAACGTCAACAACATGTTCAACCCGCGTGCCTGCACTAGCGCCAGACGTTCTTCTGGCGTCAGGTTCAGGATCTTGTTTGGTGCCAACGCCGGGGCTGATAAAGAGGAAGCGGGTAGAGACGTGGTGGGAATTGCGGTTGCCGAAGTTGAAGTAGATGATTCCGCGACGGAACGCTTGACACTGCGGACTGGACGAAAATTGGAAATTCCACCCGCGTTGTTCTGCTGCATTTCTCTTATGGCGAGGTAGTTGTCGCGAAACTCCTGCTGCACGTCGGCGCGCATGCGTTTGCGATTGGCGGGAACGGTGTAAACCGGTGTGCGTTGGAACACCGTGAGATGGCCTGCTTGTCTGGCAAGTTCAGGAATCGCTTGTACCCCCGACGAACCAGTACCGATGATGCCGACCCGGCAACCGGTGAGATCTACAGGTTCCTTGGGCCAGAGCCCAGTGTACAGCACGGTGCCCTGAAAGCTGTCGGCGCCCGGTAACTTCGGCTTGTTGGGTACCGATAGGCAGCCCGTGGCCATGACGCAGAATTGCGCTTCAAGCTGTTCATCCTGTTCCGTGGTGGCACGCCAGAGGTTGTCTGCCTCCAGGTACTCGAGTGCCACTACACGTGTGTTGAAACGGATGTCCCGGCGGAGATCGAATCGGTCGGCAACGTGATTGGCGTACCTCAAGATGTCTGGTTGTGCGGAAAATACCTCAGGCCAGTCCCACTCCTGCTCCAGCGCTTCTGAAAAACCGTAAGAGTATTCGAGACTCGGCACGTCGCAGCGGGCGCCAGGATAACGATTCCAGTACCAGGTACCGCCTACGTCGGATCCGGCTTCCAGCACCGTGACGTTGAGTCCCTGGTTGCGGTATCGGTACAGCGCGTACATACCAGCGAATCCGGCGCCTACCACCAGTACATCAGAACGGTTAGTCATTTAGTAGTCACTCCAAATACTGCACATCAATACAGTCGTTAGCTGTTTCACGCCCTTCGCTGATTGCGATATTCTTCCTTTTAGCCCGGGCTGGTTTTTAACAGATTTTCTCGCCGAGATGATACGGCGAACCTTTTGAGCAGGCATGATATAACACTGAGTGCGATTCCTCGTACAATCCCCCGATGAAGCTCGCCGCATCCTGCCTCTCCCCCGCAGCTACCAACCTTGCTAACCACTGAATACGATAGGTAAGCGTTGACGCGTTACATCACCAACCGAGCTTTACAGGGCCTCATTGCGATTTTCGGGGCACTGTTGATCGTGTTCGTTGCGCAACGCCTGTCGGGGGATCCGGTGGCGCTGATGTTGCCGATGGATGCTAGCGAGGCAGAGTTCACCGCCATGCGCGAAGCGCTCGGCCTGGACAGACCGTTGCTCGTCCAGTTTGCCATCTTTCTCGGGAATGCCCTCACGGGCGACTTCGGTCAGTCGTACCAGTGGAACGCACCGGCTATGCAGCTGTTGCTCGATCGTCTGCCAGCGACGCTCGAGCTTGCAATGGCGGGACTCTTTTTTGCGGTGTTGCTGGCGGTGCCATTGGGGGTGTTTTCCGCCGTGCACCGCGGTGGCTTCCTCGATCGGTCTGCGAAGGTGTTCGCGATGCTCGGCCAGGCGATACCCGGCTTCTGGATTGGCCTGTTGCTGATTCTATTCATCGCCGTGGAGCTTCAATGGTTACCGGCATACGGGCGCGGCACCCCCGCCCATCTCGTCCTCCCGGCGATTGCGCTCGGCTGGTATCCGGTGGCCGCCATGACGCGCACCTTGCGCTCCTCGATGCTCGATGTCCTCGAGAGCGACTACGTACGCATGGAACGCGCGATCGGGTTGCCGGAACGCACCATCGTCTGGCGTTATGCGCTGAGGAACGCGGCGGTTCCGTTGGTGACGATGGTGGGTGTGTACTTTGCCAACATGCTGGGTGGTGCGTTTGTTATCGAGGTTGTATTCGCTTGGCCCGGTGTCGGCCGTACCGTGGTTGATGCCGTTTTTGCGCGTGATTTCCCCGTCGTGCAGGCTGGTGTGATGTTGTCGGCAGTGGTGTTTGTCGTCGTGAACCTCCTGGTCGATCTGAGTTATGGTTTCATCGATCCAAGGATTCGTCGTGGTTGAGGCGCTCTCCTATTTGAGCCGCTTCGGCGTAAAGGTGTTTCGCCGCAACACGGTATCGAACAAGTTCCCGTTTATCGCCAGCAGTGTGCTCGCCCTGGTGGTGATCTGTGCGCTGTTTGGTCCCTGGATTGCACCGTATCAAGCGACAGCCATTTCGCTTGCTGATGCGATGACGCCACCTGCCTGGCTCGAAGGTGGCAGTACCGCGCATCTCTTAGGTACGGACAATCTCGGTCGCGATATCTTGAGTCGTATCATCGCAGGTGCCCGCGTCTCGACGGTTATCGCGTTCTACGCGATCGTCCTCTCCGGTTTGATCGGCACCGGGTTAGGCATGGCGGCCGGTTATTTCGGCGGTGTGGTGGACGCGGTAATCTCGCGCATTATCGACACTCAGATGGCGGTACCGTCGATTCCACTGGCAATGTTGTTTGCAGCCGTACTGCCTCCGGGTGAAGCGATGGTGATTTTTATCATCGTGCTCAGTTACTGGACCTGGTATGCGCGCATCGTGCGCGGCGAAGTCTTGAGCTTGCGGGAACGCGACTTCATCGCGCTTGCAAAAGTTGCCGGTGTTGGCACGCCAACTATCTTTGTGCGCCACTTGGCGCCAAACTTGTTGAATACCTTGTTAGTCCTCGCTACTTTGCAGTTTGGCAGCGTCATCGTCTTCGAAGCGGGCTTGAGCTTTCTTGGGCTGGGTATCCAGCCGCCCCAGGTGTCGTGGGGCGGTATGTTATCCGATGGACGGAACTTCATCGAGGTTGCGTGGTGGCTGATTACCATGCCGGGTCTTGCCATCATGGCTGCGTGTCTCGCATCTAATCTATTAGGCGATTGGTTGCGAGATACCTTCGATCCACTCCGACGTCAGGTCTTATAGTCCAATGCTTCGGGTACGCGATCTCAAAACCTATCTGTATCTGAAACGTGGGGTCGTCAAAGCCGTCGATGGGGTCAGCTTTGATCTCGCTTCGGGTGAAACGCTGGGTTTGATCGGTGAATCCGGCAGCGGCAAAACGATGACAGGCTTGTCACTTCTAGGCCTCCCGCCAAAACCTGCTGGCCGCATCGTTGCCGGTTCGATTGAGCTCGATGGGCGTGAACTCGTAGGGCTTGATGAGGACGTGCTGGCGCGAGAAGTGCGAGGCCGGCAGATCGCGATGATCTCTCAGGATCCAATGACGTCGCTCAACCCTGTGTTCACCGTGGGCAACCAGGTCGCTGCGCCCATTCGTGCCCATGGGTTGGCTGGTGATCGATCGGCGATCGATCTCGCCATACATGAGCTCGAACGGGTTCGCGTTCCTTCGGCCGCCGAGCGTGCAAGCGATTATCCGCATCAGTTCAGTGGTGGCATGCGCCAGCGGGTCGTTGCCGCAATGGCGATTGCCTGTCGGCCGCGTCTGCTGATTGCCGATGAGCCGACCAGTGCGCTGGATGTGACCATCCAGGTGCAGTTCATGGATCTAATCGAGAAGATCCAAGCCGATACCGGTGCGGGTGTGTTGTTCATCACCCATGATCTGGGTGTTGCCGCGAGTCTCTGCCATCGAATTGCCGTTATGTACGCGGGTCGCATCGTCGAAATGGCGAATGTAGATAAGCTCTATGCGGACCCGCAACACCCGTACACCCGAGGGCTACTCGATTCGGTGCCGATCCTCGGGCGGCGCCAGAAACGTCTGCAATCGATAAAAGGCAGCCCGCCAGATCCTCTCTCACTCCCCGGGGGCTGTGCGTTTCATCCTCGCTGTCCACACGCCATGGATATCTGCCGTCGGGAGGCGCCGCCGATGGTGTCGATGCCAGATGGCGGGCAGGTCGCTTGCTGGTTGAAGGTCGACTCGACTGCTTAAGTCAACCTCGGCTGAATTGGTTATTTACGCGCGTAACATGCCGGAACGTCGGACCTGAAGTTTTTCCTGGATGTCTGTGTGTCGCTTTTTGCTGATGCGATAGCCCGCATAGAAACATGCGCCGATCAGCCCTGGAATGATTGTAAGCGGCGAATCCGCCAGGCCGAGCCAATAGATCACGTCTGCATCCACTTCACCGGGCGTCGACTGTACGGGGAACTGAATGATATCCAGCGTGACACCAGCCAGGAAATGCCCCAGTGCCTGATCCGCCTTTGAGAAAAACGTTCTCGCAGCAAAGAGCATGCCTTCCTGGCGCTTTCCGTAGAGGAGTTCGTTTTCATCCGCAATATCGGCAAGCGCAGACATCACACTGATGTTCAAGACGGCGCCACAGATTCCACCCAACCCAGAGAATACGATCATGAGTGGTAGCAACAGTGGCGTGCCGTTGTCGGGAAAATAGCCGGCCATCCGTAACATCACGGGTAACGCTGGAACGATTGACAGCAAGATCGCGGAGGCAACGATGGTCGCGCGTTTGTCGAAATGTCTGTGTATCCGGGTAGTCAGCGAAAACGCGGCGATATAACCCACCGCAGAACCAATCACGTAAAGGGCAACTTGCGCAGGTAGGAATTCGAAGTAGTAGGTGTTCATGTACAGATTGAATGCGGCACGCGTCCCGATCATGATGCTCAAGAAAAACAGTGCAATGAGCAGAAAAACGTAGTTACGGTTAATCAGCACTGCCTGGATGTCGGACCAGAACTCGAGCAACGAGAATTTAGGCTGATTCTCGGGCGGTTGCGAAAGGCGTGGAATCTGATCGCGCGTGAACCACGCAGACGAGTAGAGGATAAAGAAGACGACGACCGCTGCAATGGCGGAAAATACAGGGTAGGCGTCGGGATTCAGAAGTCCATTGGCATATTCCGCCGTCGGGGCAAACGCGAACGTCAAAGCAATATAGAATGTCCCCGCGGCACCGATCCAACCGAAAAAGTTGTTGTAGCTCATGATCTTCGAACGTTCGAGGTAGTTCGACGAGAGTTCGCCGCCGAGCGCCAGATGTGGCACATGGAATAATGTCATGAACGTCCTGAGGGCGACGGCAAAGCCCATGAACCACAAGAACAAACCGAAGCCCGCGAGCGCATCGGGCGGGTTGAAGATCGCAAAAAAACAAAGTGCCACGGGCAACGGCGCGGCGAACATGAACGGATGACGTCGTCCCCATTTTTTGGCTTTGAACCTATCTGAAATGGAACCGATCAGCGGATCGGAGACGGCATCGAACACGAGAGCGAGTGTTGGCGCCAAGCCTGCTAAGGTCGCACTCAGACCCAGTACCTGGTTGTAGTACAGCATCGCCAGCAGGCCGAAGGAATATAGACAGATCTGCTCTGCTGCCGAGCCGATTCCGAAGGTGAGCCTGGTACGTAGGGAGACTTGCCTGACTTCGGTTTCAGCCATTGCTAGATTCCTGCGCCTTCGATCATCGTTGTCCCCTTCATTCTCCCTTGCATGCCGAAGCCACCTTAACACGTGGTGAAGTGACCTTGGCAGATGACGTACCATCCGTTAATAAACTCACCAAGGCGTGGACAGTTTGAAAATACCGGTGATCGATGTAGATCAATTCAGGACCGAAAGCCACCTGCGCGAATTAGACGTTGCCTGTACCCAGTGGGGCTGTTTTCAAATTGTTAATCACGGGATCCCGGATGTCGTGATCGCGTCACTGCACACTCAGATGGAGATGTTTTTCGATCTACCGCTGGATAAAAAGAAGGCGATCGAACGTACAAAAAGCAACCCGTGGGGATTTTTCGACCAGGAACTCACGAAGAACATCCAGGATTTGAAGGAAATTTTTGACGTCGGACCGAAGGCGGATAGTGGTCCGCTTGCAGGTAGCTCGCCACAATGGCCGGAAAGTATGCCGGCTTTCAAATTGGCAATACGAGGATTTTACGATGCGTCTCAAGCAATTGCGGAAAAAATCCTGGCGGGAATCAGTCAGAATCTAGGGATGCCTGGCGACTATCTGACCACCGATTTTGGCGAGCGGCAAACGAGCTTTCTGAGGCTCAACTATTACCCGGTATGGGACCAGGCGAGGGAAAATCTCGGGATCAGCCATCATACTGATGCAGGGGCTGTTACTGTCATGGCGCAGGATATGAATCCGGGTTTGCAGATTTGTCGTGATGACGAGTGGCATACCGTGGTGCCGCGTTCGGATGCGCTTGTGATCAACATCGGCGACATCGTGCAGGTGTGGTCAAACGATCGCTACACAGCACCCCTGCACCGAGTGTTGGCGAGCGTCGCAACGAAACGCTACAGCGCGCCTTTCTTTTTCAACCCCGACTATGACCTGGACTATGCACCGGTTGCGGGTGTTGTTGGTGAGGACAGCCCGGCGCTTTACCGGTCGATCAATTGGGGTGAATTTCGCGCGGGGAGGGCTGCGGGAGATTATGCGGACTACGGTGAGGAAATTCAGATTTCGCACTATCGTCTGGATTGATATTGCTGCCACCTCTATCGATATACATCTCGCCGATGGCCAACCTTTAAGATGATGATTATTAGATGTTTGTCTTCGACGCTGTAAAGGATTCGATAATTGCGCACCCGAATACGATAGACATCGTCGTAACCTTGTAGTTTTCGTGATCCTTGTGGCCTGGGCTGGGTTGCAAGTTCCTGAATACGTCTGAATACGACTATTTGATCTTTTTGCGGGATTTTCCGAATCTGCTTCTCGGCAGTTGCGGATATCTCAATGTCATATCTTGCCATTGAGTTTGAGACTTTTTATGACATCGGCCAGAGGTCGTGTAGGTTCAAACCGAATTCGAGTCAGATCCTCAATATCTTCCAGCTCTTCGAGTTTGTCGATCAACGCGTCTTCGATGAAGCGGTTCATTTTTAACCCGCGTGATTCGCATAGTGTTTCCACCGCTTTTTTAACTTCCGAATCAATTCGCGTTGCGAGTTGAATTTGTGGCATTGCACCTTCCCAGATTTGTACATGCTACCATTAGCTACCATATGCTAGCAGATCTTACAGTTTCCAACTAGCCCGGAGCCGTCCCTGACCGTAATACCGTGATAACGTATGCCGATCTATTGTATTCACAACCGCTACCGCTGGTTGTGAATTTTGTCCTGGGGGTCTGTAAGCCACTGATACATGCGGTAAGGCAGTGCCACCTGGATAGTTAGTTGTAGTTGGTTAGAGGTCGACCCCGTGACTCTGCTCGCACTCGGGGATGTAGCCTGCCACTTGACGACGCGCGCGGGCCTCCTGCGCGCCGTTGACGGTGTCACTCTGGAGATTGCCGCCGGTGAGACGTTCGCTCTCGTGGGTGAGTCTGGCTGCGGCAAGAGCACGTTGGCCCGGTTGATCCTCGGCCTCCTCCCATTAACCCATGGGCGTATCCTGTTCGATGGGCTGGACATCGGGCGGCTGCGCGGACGTGCTGCCAAAACGTATCGAGCCCGGGTGCAGGCCGTTTTCCAGGATCCCTACAGTTCGCTGAATCCGCGACTCAAGGTGCGGACGATTCTCGCCGAGCCGCTACGAGCTCACGGCGCAACGCGGCGGGATGTCGCCGTTAAGATTGACCGCGCGTTATCGCTCGTGGGGTTACCCGAGATGAGTGCCGATCTCTATCCCCACGAATTCTCAGGTGGCCAGCGCCAGCGCATCGCTCTTGCCCGGGCATTGATCCTGGAACCGGATCTTGTGGTTCTCGATGAACCGATCTCGGCCCTGGATGTTTCGATTCGCGCGCAGATGCTCAACCTGTTGCAGGATCTACAGAGTGAACTTGGCCTCACCTATCTCCTCATCGCCCACGACCTCGCCCTGGTTGAGCATGCGGCCGACCGCGTTGCGGTGATGTATTTAGGCGAGATCGTCGAACGCGGCGAGACCACGGCACTGTTCGATACCCCGCAACATCCCTACACACAGGCTTTGCTGGCAGCCGTTCCGCGGCCAGACCCTGCGCACCCGCGCTCGAGGGGGCAGATACATGGAGAGGTTGCGACGGCGCTCGCACCACCGAATGGTTGTCGGTTCCATCCGCGCTGTCCGCACTGTATGGACGTTTGCAGGGAGACGGCAGCGGCGGTCACCATCGTGGTTGCAGAACACGAAGCAAGGTGTCACCTGCTTGATCCGCAAAATGTGAATTCAATTGAACGTGGTAACATCCAGGGCAAGGAGTCTGCGCGGTAGAGGAAAACAAACGATGCATGATTTAGTCATCCGCAATGCCACGATCGTTGATGGAACGGGTAACCCCGCGAAGCACGGCGACGTCGTCTCAGATGGCGGGAAAATAGTCGAAGTAACCCCTGCCGGTGGCGGTCCATCAAAAGCTCGTCGCGTCATCGATGCGCACGGCGACCTGCTGACACCGGGATTTGTCGATATTCATACGCATTATGACGGCCAGGTGTGCTGGGATAAGCAGGTTACGCCCAGCAGCTGGCACGGCGTGACCTCTATCGTCATGGGGAACTGCGGGGTTGGTTTTGCACCGGTGCGGCCGGGTGCCGAAGACGAATTGATCTCCCTCATGGAGAGCGTTGAAGATATTCCCGGTACCGCCCTGCATGAAGGTATTCCCTGGGGATGGGAGACGTTTGCGGAATATCTCGAATGTATCGATACCCCATACACGGTTGACGTAGGAACTCAAGTGCCCCACGTGGCGATCCGCCACTATGTGATGGGCGAGCGCTGCTACGACGATGCGACGACCGAAGACATGGCCGAGATGCGCGCAATTACCCGTACTGCGCTTGAAGCCGGTGCGCTCGGGTTCTCGACCTCGCGGTTTTATGGGCACGTCGACAAGGCCGGTAAGTTGGTACCCGGTACCCGAGCATCCGCGGAAGAGATGATCACGATTGCCAGCGCTTTTTCCGGACTGAACTACGGAACGATGGAGTTTGTTTCAGACGGCCTCAACAATCCTGAAGAGTTGGCGTGGATTGAACACATCGCCCGTACCACCGGGTGTACGGTGACGCCGTTGGTCACCGCGGGCTCAGCTCCGGTGTGGGCACTGGCGGAGAAACTCCACGCGGAGGGGTTCAACCTGAGGCCACAGGTGGGTGCACGTCCGGCCTCCATTCTGATGATGCTCGATGGCACCATCAATCCCATGCGGCAGTTCCCGGCCTATCGGGAAATTCATGAGTTGCCTCTTGCAGAACGTCAGGCGCGCCTGAAAGACCCTGCGTTTCGTCAGCGTGTTCTCACCGAAGAGCCGGTGTTGCCACACAATAAGGATGCCGCGCGCTTCATGACGGATTACGAATACATATACGTCTTGGACGACGCACTCACATACGAGTCCGGCCCCGATGATACGCTCGCCGCTGTCGCGCGTGCCCAGGGTGTCGACCCCCGTGAAGTGATGATGGATGTTCTCGCCCGGGGTACTCCCTTGCTTATCCTGTTTGGCAAGTACGACGGAGACCTGGAGGGTCAGCGTAAAGTCATCGAACATCCGCAAAGCGTGTTCGGGCTATCCGATGGCGGTGCCCACTGCGGGGTGCTGGTAGATGCGGGCGTGCCAACCTACATGCTCAGTTATTTCACCCGCGACAGAAAACGTGGCCCATTGATGTCGCTGGAGTTTGTCGTGCACAAGCTCACTCAGAATTCAGCAGAGGTGTACGGTCTGCGCGATCGCGGCGTGATCGCTCCGGGATACACCGCAGATTTCAATCTCATCGACTACGACGCGTTGAAACTACATCAACCAAAGATGGTTTATGACCTGCCTGCGGGGGGCAAGCGCCTGGTGCAGACGGCGGAAGGTTACCGCATGACGATCAAATGGGGGGAAGTGACTTATGAACTTGGTGAGCACACAGGGGCGATGCCCGGCCGGCTGGTTCGAGGTTGTAAGAGCGCACCGAACGCGACGGTGTAGATTCTTAGCATCCGCCTTGAAGTTCGGGGTCAGGGTAAAAACTGTCAGAACAGGAAAGTCTCAGATTCCATCCCGAGTAGTACTCTACCCACCGCCTCGGTGTACTGCGGCGAAACCATTATATGTTGGCGTACCACCAGAACGTCTCGCATGCTGCGTTCCAGTGGGCTCGATAGGAAGTTGGCGCTCGCTCCTGCTGCCGAATACAACATCTCGACCGCCTTAACTGCTTCGTTAGCGGCGCCGGAGCAGCTCAGTTGCACGATGGCCTTCTGCCGGACTGTCGGTTTGTCACCGTTTTCTATCGTGTCCCATAAATCTGAAACGGTTTCGAACACGTAACTTCTGGCGGAACCTATCAGTCTCTCTGCCTCGGCAACAGCTCTTTGCGCATCAACTCTGTTGCGCAACAGATTGCTTGAGCCGCGCGGCTTCTTGTCACCGCTCAGCTGAATAAACTGATTGATGGCGGCTCTCGCGATCCCCGTCGCCACACCCACCTTGTTGTATGCCAAGCGGCTGTAGATAGGCAGGCGATAGAGTGTGCCGGGTTCAACCGGTATCTGGCGTTGCACCTGGCTGATGTATTCGTTTGCAACGAACACATCTTGTACGCGCACATCATGGCTGCCCGAACCTCGCAAGCCCGATACGTGCCAGGTATCCAGAATTTCAATTTGCGCCACTGGGACCATGGATTCGCAAAATACAAATCCGCGCTCATCTTTGAGACGCTCGCCATCTTGGTGGACGATGCTCTGACTCCAGAAGTACTGGGCGTTGTGTACTCCGCTCGCAAACGGCCATTGTCCGCTGATCCGGTATCCGCCTTCACACGGAATTGCTTTTCCTAACGGATTCAGCGTCCCGGCAATGACGAGTTCAGGATTTGCATAAAGTTTTTCTGTGACAGACCTTGTGAAGGTACCGCCAAGAATCCCCATGGTTTCAATGCCGATCATCAGGTTCCAACCGGTAGAGCCGTGAATCTCCGATACCGCTTCAATGGTTCTGATCTGAGTAACCGGATGAGCCTCGGCACCACCGAGACTGCGCGGTACAGCAACGCGGTAAAGGCCTGCCAACGCCATGGACCGAGCTACCTCGTTGCTGAGGTGCCGTTGCCGTTCTGCCTCATCAGCGTGCGCTTCAATGATCGGTTTGAGCTCGGCGATCTGCCGCTCTATTTCATCAAATTCTTCTGAGTTTGTACTCACAACAATCGTCTCAAAGGTGTCTTGCCGAGTGTCGTGTTAATCCTCACCGAGGCGCTTGAATTTCGGCAGCCGTTTTTCCATAAACGAACTCACGCCCTCCTTGAAATCTTCGCGTTTGAGCGATTCCGCCATCCACGTGTTGGTCTCGGCCATGGCTTCACCTAACTCCATGTTGAGATGACGATACACCTGCGCTTTGATCACTTTGATGGAAGTGGGCGAGACGACGCTCGCGAGCTGTTTGATGTAATCGATGGCCGTCTGCAGCGATTCACCCTGTTCCACCAGACGTTCCGCCAACCCGAGTTCTTTCGCTTCCTCGCCGGTGAACTTGCGCGCGCTCCACAAGAGATCCAACGCACGTCCTGTTCCAATCAGACGCGGCAACAACCAGCTACAACCATGTTCGGCAATGAGCCCGCGCTGCGAGAATGCTGTGGTGAATTTCGCCTGGCGCTCCACAATCCGCATATCAGCCAGACACGCATAACAGAAACCAAGCCCGGCGCATGGCCCGTTAATTGCCGCAATCAGTGGCTTCTGAAGTGCGAGTAAGTAGGTATAGGTAATTTCAAAGTTTGGGCCCATGTCTGGATTCCCCGGTTTCGCTTCCAGGTCTGAAAGATCCACTGCTTCGCCGCGTTCACCCGAGGCCGTCGCACTCAGCCCAGCCATGTCTGCCCCGGCGCAGAATCCGCGCCCAGCGCCGGTCAACACCATACCCACCACCGCCGGATCTTTTTCCGCGGCGGCGAACGCATGGCGCATCTCAGCCATCATGCGGCCGGTTAGCGCGTTGAGCGCGTCCGGCCGGTTCATCGTGATTATTGCGACCGGATCTTGTACTTCGTAAAGAATATCTTGATACATGCCGTGCTCTCCCTGTTGATGCCCCCTATGAGAGCGCAAACGGCGTCGCAAGGCCAGTGTCCTGTCTCACAAATAAGTTGGCGACTCTTAATTGACACTCTTTGTTGGCACAGAAGGGTGGGCGATATAGGCTCTTGTTGGTGACGGAAACGGAAAGGGGACGACTATGACTATTCAACTGCGCCAGATCTGTCTGGTTGCTCGCGAGCTCAAGCCCGTGATCGACGATCTCACCCACGTGTTGGGGATCAATACCTGTTTCATAGATCCGGGAGTTGGCAAGTTTGGCCTCGAAAACACGTTGATGCCTATCGGTCGGAACTTTCTGGAGGTCGTGGCGCCCATCGAGGAGAACACCGCCGGTGGCAGGTATTTAGACCGACGCGGTGGCGACGGTGGCTACATGGTGATCACCCAGCTCGATACCCTCGAGAATCAGCAAGCAGTGCGGCAACGTGCGCTCGACAACGGTGTGCGAATTGCAAACGAAGCCGAGCGTGATGGCTGGCACCTGTGCCAACTTCACCCCGGAGACATGATTGCCTCGTTTCTCGAGATCGAGTACGACAAGTTCGAAGATTTCAACGGTAACTGGATGCCAGTGGGTGGCACAGGCTGGGAAGACAAGGTGAAGCAGGACGTAACGGTCGACTACCTCGGTGTCGAATTACAAAGTGCTGACCCGGTGACGCTTGCCGAACTTTGGGGGAAGGTTGCAGATTTGCCGGTAGAACGTGAAGGTGCTGAGTTATCCATGCGCCTGAACAACGCGACCATCCGATTCGTCGAAGCCGAAGACGGACGTGGTGCTGGTCTTGGTGGGCTCGATGTTGCGGTTAAGAACCGCGATCATATTTTGACCACGGCACGTGAGCGAGGGTGTTACGTGAACGATGACCGTGTGGACATCTGCGGTACGCGTTTTTATCTACACGAAGCACTGGCGTGATTCCCACGCGCTGAACAACTCCTCCATGGTTAGAAAATCCCCATGTTCGGAGCAGACGTCCTTCAGTACGGCTCGATGGTGTTTTCGAAAATAAAACCGCCCTTTGCCATCAACAGTCGGTGACGGTGTCCCTCAACCTCTGCGTCCCAGTCGTCGTAACCGGCATCTCCATGCCACAGGGCGACGCGGCTGCCCTGTGCCGTTTTCACTACTCTCGTTGCGTACACCTTGGCCTCGTTGTCGCTGAAATGTTGCAACATCGCGCTAGCCGGTTGATATCGTGACAGGTGATATAACGTTATCCAGGTAGGTGGAACGATGTCGATCTCACCGGCGCTGTGGCGAGCCAGCGCCGTAGCAGGTCGAATCCAGGTATGGTCTTCGATTTCTCCCTTGTCGACGCGGACTTCGTATGCTTCGCGCAGGTGTGCTGCGAAGAACCAGGTGGCAAAACGCTTTTGCGGTCCCGGTGGTGGTGTCCAATGTGCAAACCAGACAAACTCATCGGAGCTGAGTTCAAGGTTCGCTTCTTCCGCTGCCTCACGTACAGCTGCCACACGAGCCGCCGCCTCCAGACTGCCGTCGGCGGGGTAGTCTTCAGGATCAATCTTGCCACCCGGAAAAACCCACATGCCACCAAAGTTGATTTTCGAGTTCTTGCGTAACATCAGAACTTCGGGACCGTCATCGCCATCGCGCAGCAACACCACGGTTGCGGCCGGGATCGGGGTCGAAACACCTTCGTCATGTTCGTTACGGAAATCGATTTTTCCGTACCTGTCATTGCGATGCTGGGTCTCTTTGCTGTCCGCCAAGCAGGTGGGCTCCTGGAGTGGTTCGCCGGGATGCGAATGTTGGGTCCCGGCGCAAAAAGGACGGCATGCTAGCAGTTCCCGGCCGAGCTTGGCAGGATTACTTCTTCGCTGGCTTTGAGAGCCAAGCTCCGAGTAGCGCAATGGTGACGCCGCTGGCGATGATGACTGCAACGGTGAGGATGGCTTGCGCGCTGACGCCTGTCATATATGCCAGGCCTAAGCCGATACTCACGCAGGTAATAATCCAGACGCTGAAACCATAAGGGGACTTTGCTAACGGCGTAATCAAGTTTTAGACCTTCGACGCAGCCATCGTGCCAGCACTTTGCCCAGTGTCATGCCGATCACGAACGAGCCGATGAGCAGGCTCACCTGGGTGGAGTAGATGCTGACCACCAGGACACCCAGACTTGCAAAACCCAGCATGTAGAGGGCTTCACGCAGATCGGTTCGGAAAAAGCTGGTTCGTTCGTTGTTCATGGTCATTACCTGGATCAGGTAAATAGATTGAAGTGCGTGGGGTCCCGAAGGACCCCACGCGTAGATCACATCGAGCCCATGTACATGGCAGCCCCATATGCGCTCGCAATCAGCCCGGCTGAACTGATTGCCCAGGTTAGCGGGCCACTGAATCCTGCCACGTGACCGGCAAACGATAATGCAAAGGCGACGAGCGGTAAGAAACCACCACTAACCTCTTCCATTTCTTGTGCGTTGAGTTCACGCATGTTGCGTCTCCAGATATTTAGGGGACCCCAACGCTTACACCTGCGACACGCCTCGTCAACGTTTGCACCTCGATCTCCAAGCTATCTTCAGTTTGCGATATTAAGGTGATGTCAGCTCATAGGCGGAAGATGACGAACGAACCGTTTGTTGTTGGTTTCGGCGTACATAAACTCTGGCGATGAACTGCCACGTTCGCTTGATGATTACGACTAGGGGTCCGATGGCATATTTGTTAGCAGAGCCATTTGAGGACTTAAGGCAAATCGAGCTGCTGAGCGGTGTCTTCAATAAACCGGCGAATGCCGTCCAAAGGTGAACCACTCCCGCTCACCGGTCTTGGCAACAAGATCAGTCTCGAGACACCAAGATCTTCATACCGTTTTACCCGATCGGCGTCGATGGCGCCGCGCGGCGTGATCGAAATCTCGAGTTCATCGAATCTACTGGCTTTATCTGCGGCACGCGCCGCTTCCCGCAGTCCCTCTATTGATGCGGCGGCATCTTCCTCCGTCTGATTGAAGCCATACCAGCCATCACCATGAGCGATCGCGCGGCGATATCCGGCGGGCGACATCCCACCGATGATGATGGGGGGATGGGGGGACTGCACCGGCATCGGCTTCGATTGCACGCCGGAAATCTGCGTGAAACGACCATCAAAAACGGGTTTGTCCTGGGTCCAGAGCGCACGAATTGCTTCTATGTGTTCGCTGGTGCGCGCGCCACGCTCTTCGTACGGTACGCCGATAACGTCAAACTCACGTTTCACGTACCCGACACCTACGCCAAACAACAACCGACCCTGGGACAACACATCGATCGTGGCTAATTCTTTGGCAAGCACGACTGGATTACGTTGCGCCAGCAGGATGATGCCGGAACCCAACTTCAGCTTGGAAGTGATTGCCGCTGAGAAAGCCAATGTCGCCACCGTATCGAGCATCGGAAATTCCGGTGGCACCGGGGACGGTGGCTCTTGCGGGTCGATCACAACCACATGTTCGCCGGTCCAGGCGGACTCGAACCCCGAGTCTTCGGCGCACTTGAGCAAACTCGCGATAGATTCGGGTTGTGCCAACGGGCCGTTGTTAAAACCGAAGTAGCCAATTTTCATGAGTTTTTAATCCTAGCGATGGTATCCACCGATCCGTTCGTAACGAGAGATTTTCGTACTGCCTACAAAAAAGTCAGCTGCAGATTCGCGAAACTTGGCCATGTGTTTGGTCTGCCCATGCGTTGCCGCCGCGGCCTGATTTTCGTAAATTTCGAAAAACATGATTTCGTTGCGATCCTCTACACCTCGGTTGCAGATGTATGCCAACACGCCCGGTTCTTCTGCCTCGACCATCGCGGTCATTTCCTTTAAACCGGCAATGGCAGCATCCGCGTTATCGGGATTGAGCGCCAGCGTCGCGGTAACGGTAATCCATTCAGAACTATCCGCTGCCGCGATTTGCGGACGCAGGAAGCCTAAGCCCCCGACGGCGAGCGCACCAAATGCGGCGGTTTTCATGAAGCCGCGGCGGTCGGTTGCCACTGTTAGGGTTTTTCTTTCCAAATCAGACATTGTCAATCTCCCCTGTTGTATCGATTTCTTAAGGCCCCAGTCTAAACATTTTTGTTCTAATGTCCTGTCTGATTGAACTGACCAGGAGCTGGAGCATTAGTGATGATTATGCAGAACACATTTCGCGAGACGCTGACTCGGGGCGGTGCAACGATTGGCACTCACTTTCTTTTCGCTGATCCCGACATCCCGGAGATCATCGGAGACACTGGTTTTTTCGATTATGGCGAGTTTACGGCCGAGTACTCTACGTTCGACATGAAGCAGCTCTACCATATGGCGCGTGCCGGTCAATGCGGTAATTTGCCGCTTATGATCAAGCTGGACCAGGAAAGCCAGGGTTTCTGGGCACAAGCGGCGCTTGGCGCTGGTTTCAAGTCGGTGCTGTTCACGGATGTCCGCACGCCGGAAGATGTGGACGAGTGCCACCGCGCAATTACGCCTGACACGCCTGACGCAGGCGGCATGATGGGGGTGAAGCTTCGTCGCCCTGCCTTGTCGAGTTACGAAGTCGAAAGTTACCTCGCGGATCTCGAGTCGATCGTGTTCCTGATCATGATCGAAAAGAACGTCACCGTGGACCATATAGATGAGGTACTCACGCGGGCAAAAGAAAAGGGCGTGGACATGACGCAGTGGGGGCCGGCGGACTTTGGCTTTTCACGCGGTCAACCCGGCCTCATGGCGACGCCCGAGATACGCCCGTTCGAGGAGCTGGTAATCGAGAAGTCGCTGGAATACGGCATTCACCCGCGCATCGAGATCGGCGCTGTCGAGCAGGCAAAACGCTATATCGACCTGGGGGTCAGGCACTTCTGTATCGGCTGGGACCGTTTCATCTACCGCACGGTGTTGCTGGAGTTGGGTGAAGGAATGAAAAAATTGATCGAAGTTCTTTAGCTGACCGGTCTGCAATTACGTTAGCATCAGGCGACAAGATAGGGGGAAACACCATGACTTACGCAACTGGCCGCACGTTCTACGACGCAGACAGTCACATTATGGATCTGCCGAACTTCCTGCAGCGTTACGCTGACCCTGACGTGCGTGACGCGATGCCGAACAAAGCGTCTGCAACGGCCGGACAGATTGGCCACGACGACACGCTGACCGATGCGGGGCACCCCGAAGCATATCGGGCCGAGCTGTTAGCTCTGGGGGATGAGCTGATTTCGGGACCAAAAAACTATAAAGCCCTCGGAGCGTTCAGCGCGGATGAGCGCACCCAGGCGCTGGATCTCCTCGGCTTTGATAAACAACTCGTATTCGTGAGCTTTGCGGCAGGAACCGCATTTAACCCGAAACTTGATGAGAAGGTCCGTTACGGTGCATCGCGGGCGGCCAACCGTGGCATGGCGGAGTTTTGTGGTGCCGACGATCGTCTGATGGGCGTCGCCGTCATTCCTCTCGACAATCCGGCACTCGCCATTGGCGAGCTTGAACTGGCTCTTAAACAGAATCTGCAAGCGGTTTGGATTCCGCACCGACACTGTGGTGGCCGTTCTCCCGGGCACAATGATTTCGACCCGTTTTGGGCGCGTCTCGAAGAAGCGGCGGTACCCTTCGTGTTACATGTTGGCGGCGCGGCATTGCAGATAGAAGAGCCTTGGACAAACACCGGTCGCCCGCTTCCAACGGATTGGTTAGGGGGCGGAGAAAACGTCCGTGGCAAGGATATGGTTCGGCTGCACCAGGATGCAGAGAAGTTCATTGGATGTCTGCTTTTGGACGGCGTACTCGAACGTTTCCCGAAGCTTCGTGGTGGCGTCATCGAGCTGGGCGCGGACTGGGTGCCAGGAATGTTGAAGCGGCTCGATCACATTGCAAAAACCTGGGGCCGTACCGAACCGGAAATCGCTGCGCTCAAACGCAAGCCATCTGAGCAGATTACTCAGCAGATGGCGTTTACGCCGTTCGTATTCGAAGACGTGGGCGATCTGATTCGTAGCTCCAACCCAGACCTGTACCTGTTCTCCAGCGACTATCCTCACGCCGAGGGTGGACGAAATCCTCTGGGCCGATTCAGGTCGAGTCTCGAGGGTTTCGATGAGCCAGTGTTAGCGAAGTTTTACAGCGAAAATTTCGAACGGGTGTTCACTATTTAGCATAATACTCCGGGGGGCCAATTTACCGTGCGGAGTAGTATTTTTCGGTTTACAGGCCAAAATATCGTTCCAAGACGTGAAAGAAAGCCAAATGCCTCAAGATCTTTTGCGTTAAGATTCGTAAACTCGTTACCTTTCGTATCACTCTGAATTCGAGCTATTTTCGGTTATGGCGCGAACGTTGAAGGTTTTATTGCCGATCGTATTCATCGTCCTGGCGGTTGGTGCGTCTTTTGTGATGGTCCAGTCGCGTCCCGCGGCTATGCAGAAGCCTGTGTCACTTCCGGTGTTGCTCGTTTCGGTCAACACGGCCAAGCGACAACCGGTCACCTTTGTGGTGCGCTCACAAGGTTCTGTTTCTCCCCGCACCGAAACAATCCTGATGTCCGAAGTTTCAGGGCAGATCATCGATGTTTCGCCAGCCTTCGTCAGTGGCGGCTTTTTCAAACGTGGCGATATTCTTGTTCGCATCGACCCACGCAACTATCAGTTTGCGGTGAAGCGCGCGAAAGCGGGTGTAGCGAAGGCGCAAACGCAGGTTGCAACGGAGAGTGCACTCGCGGGATACGCTTATGAGGATTGGCAGCGATTGCGGGAGTTCGACCGAGCCTCACGGGAGGCTTCGTCACTGGCGCTCAGAAAACCGCAGTTGCAGGCAGCCATTGCCGAACTCGAGTCGAAGGAAGCCGATCTCGAAATGGCACAAGAGGATTTGAATCGCACCATTATCCGCGCACCTTACGATGGTATGGTGCGTGAAAAAATTGCCGACGTTGGCCAGTTTGTGAACATCGGTGGGCAACTCGCACGGACGTTTGCCGTGGACCGCGCCGAGGTTCGGTTGCCATTGACGCAACGAGATCTGCAGTTCCTGGATTTGGCGAGTCTGGACACTGGTGCAAGGTTACCGGTGACGTTGACGGCCGATATTGGAGGGCAAACGTTCACCTGGAGCGCGAAGATTGTGCGCTCGGAAGGCGTATTCGATTCAACCAGTCGAGTGCTGTACGTAGTGGCACAAATTGAAGACCCTTACGGCCTCGACGTTGCCGATCACGAACCGCTTCGTATTGGTACCTTTGTTACAGCGGAAATCGTCGGTAACTTCGGGGGTCAACTGTTTGCCGTTCCGCGCCACGCCTTGTCACGCGGCAAGACCCTGTGGCTCGTCGACGACGAGTTTCGCCTTCAGCCCAGCGACGTACACATCGTCCGCATGGACGAAAAATTTGCCTACATCGATGGAGGTCTCAAGGAAGGCGACCGCTACACGATCACGCCCATCGATCAACCGCTGCCAGGTATGAAGGTCCGCTTCGATGGTTAGTCGCAATCTTGCGTCCAACGTTCAACCGGTGAGTTGAGTGCCTGATCAAAAAGTTCGTGGACTGATCGGATGGTTCGCTACTAATCACGTTGCGGCCAATCTGCTGATGTTCTTCATACTCGGCATGGGGGTCTACTCTCTCATCATCATCAAAAAAGAGATGATGCCCGAGTTCCAGTTCGACATGATCACCGTGAGAGTGCCGTATCTCGGAGCCGCGCCCCAGGAAGTGGAAGAGGGTGTGATCATCAAGATCGAGGAGGCCATCAAATCCATCCAGGGTATTCGCGAGATCAATTCGATTGCGGCGGAAGGCTTCGGGCAGGTCATGATCGAAGTAGAGGAGGGTTACGAGCTAAGGGAAATCAATGACGAGTTGAAACTCGCTATTGACGGGATCTCCACGTTCCCGGCTGAGACGGAGCGACCGACCTACTCAAAGCAACTCTTCCGACGGGGCGTGATCAACGTCCAGGTTCACGGCAACCTCGACGAACGGGCCATGAAGGAACTTGCGGATCAGATTCGTGAGGAGATCACCTCGCTCCCGGATGTGACCTACGCCGAGGTCATGGGGTCGCGGCCTTTCGAAATTTCGATCGAGATCTCCGAAAATACGCTGCGCCAGTATGGCATGACGTTGGACTGGGTCGCGCAAACCATCAGGCTATGGTCGATTGACTTGCCAGGTGGGTCGATTCGCTCCGAGTCGGGCAATATTCGTTTGCGAACCAAGGGTCAGGCATACACTGGTGAGGATTTCGCGGCGATCGTCTTACTAACACAACCCGATGGCACGCGGGTTACCCTCGGCGAAATAGCGACCATTCGCGACGAATTTGCCGAGGTAGAAAGCTATTCGTTTTTTGATGGTGAACGCAGCTTCGGCATAAACGTGATGTCGAACAGAGAAGAAAGCGAACTCGATATAGCCCAAGCCGTCAACCGATACGTCGATCAACGTCAAGCGACGTTACCCGATGGCGTAAAACTCACCGCCTGGATGGACGGAACCTATTACCTCAAGGGTCACTTGAACATGATGTTGGGGAACATGGCGATGGGGGCCGTCCTCGTGTTCATTATTCTCGGGGTTTTTCTGCACGTGAAGATCGCCGCCTGGGTGATTGTCGGTTTGCCAGTCGCATTTCTCGGCGCGTTCATGATGTTACCACTGCCCTTCGTGGGTGTGACGATCAACATGATGAGTCTATTCGCATTCATCCTGGTGCTCGGCATCGTCGTTGACGACGCGATCATCATTGCAGAGAGCGCGTATACCTATACCGAAGAGCACGGTTATAACTTGCCGAACATAGTAGCGGGCGCACAGCGTGTTGCGGTACCAGCGACTTTTGGTGTGCTCACCACCATCATGGCATTCTTTCCGATGCTGTTCGTGAGTGGGCCGACCTCGGAATTTACTGCGGCAATCTCCTTTGTCGTGATGTTCTGTTTGTTCTTTTCGCTTATCGAATCAAAGCTCATCCTTCCCTCCCACCTCGCGATCATGAAGTCTTCCCATGGAGCAAAATCAGGCATCGCAGATTGGGTAGATCGCGGGTTGAGACATTTCATCAACAACATCTATGCGCCGTTTCTCGCGAAGGCGATCGAGTTCCGATATGCAACCCTCGCGTTCTTTTTCAGCATGCTCATCCTGACTGTCGGGCTCGTGGCAAGTGGATTGGTGCGTTTTGTCTACTTCCCGGAAATGGATAATCCCTTCGTGATGGCCAACATCGAACTCCAGGAAGGAGCGCCTGAGTCGCTGATCAAAGAAATCGTTGAGCAGATGGACGCAAAATTAAGCGAACTCAATGAGGAGATCAAAGCGGAGACCGGGACCGAACTCGATGCTGCCGAACACCTGTTCGCGTTCATTCAGAACGGCACGAAGGGTCAACTGCAGGTTGAGCTCAACAGGAGCGACGAACGGGTGATATCGCCGAAGGAAGTTGAGCGACGCTGGCGGGACAAAGTCGGTACCATCCCTGGCACCAAGGCACTGCGGTTCTCATCGGGTATGCACATGGGTGGAGGTCCACCGGTCGCGTTTGCCTTGAAAGGAAACAACTACAAGCTCCTGGAACAGGCGGCGAACGAACTCGTCGAGCACCTGAAAACCTTCGAAGGCCTTTACGAAGTGGAAAGTTCAGCAAATGCGGGGCCTGAGGAGATTGAGCTAAAAATAAAACCCGAGGCCGAAGCGTTGGGCATCACACTTGCCGATCTCGCCCGACAGGTTCGTCAGGCGTTCTACGGAGTCGAGGCGCAGCGCATCCAGCGTGGCGATCAGGAAGTGAAGGTGATGGTTCGTTACCCACGCTCGGAACGTTCATCCGTCGGTAACCTGGAGAAGATGTGGATACGCCTGCCTGACGGACGCGAACTACCTTTTACTGCAGTGGCCGACTACGAAATGACCCGTGGTTACGACACCATCGAAAGACTCGATGGGCAACGCACGGTTTCAGTGACATCGAACGTGAATCTGTCTGTTGCGGAACCCATGCAGATCGTGGACCAGGTCAGTCGTGACTTCATACCTGAGCTGCTGAGTCGTTATCCCGGTGTGACATCCGAACTCACCGGCAGCTCGATGGAAGAACGCATGTCGATCATGCAAACGGGTTACGCATTCCTCGCAGCACTTTTTGGTATTTATGCGCTGATGGCAATCCCGCTGAAGTCCT
This sequence comes from Gammaproteobacteria bacterium, assembly GCA_004356895.1. Lineage (GTDB taxonomy): Bacteria > Pseudomonadota > Gammaproteobacteria > Pseudomonadales > Azotimanducaceae > SMWK01. The sequence continues at coordinate 2,434 of SMWK01000173.1, read as the reverse complement.
ATGTGCAGCCGCTCATCGTCATGAGCGTGATTCCTTTCGGCATCATCGGCGCGGTCGTCGGCCACATGTTTCTCGGTATAACCATCAATGCACTCTCGATCATTGGCATAATCGCTTTGTCCGGCGTGGTAGTAAACGATAGCTTGATCATGGTGCACTTCGTTAATAGAGCGGTGGCAGAGGGCGCGACGCCGGCTGAAGCAGCCATTAGTTCCGGCATCGTACGTTTTCGTGCAATTCTACTGACCTCACTCACTACGTTTTTCGGTCTGTTGCCAATTGTTCTGGAAACCTCGCAGGAAGCACAGATGATTATTCCGATGGCGGTGTCGTTGGCGTTCGGCATCGTGTTCTCAACCATCATCACACTGATTCTCGTGCCTTGCCTGTACAACATCGTTGGGGATTTCCGAAAAACAGCGAAGCCCGGGCTAACTTACCAAGAGCAACAACAGCAACCTTCCTAACTAGCCTTTCCCCACCCTCGATGTCCTTTAGCAAACCTCGGCCCATTCGTTGTCGAGATCGTCACCGGCGACGGTGCTTCGCACCATGTCGCGAGCCTGATCCATCGGCCACGGATGACCACGGTGTAACACACACCGATTGTCCCATATTGCCAGGTCGCCTTCGCGCCAGCGGTGTTTGAATGTCCGAGGCGCTTGGCATGCTTCTTCAGTCAGTCGTTTGAGCATTGCCCGGCTTGCATCGATGTCTTCACCGAGAAGGTGGCTCGCATGGCGCCCGACGAACAGAATTTTTCGCCCGGTTGCAGGATGTATTTTCACAACCGGATGCTCAACAGGCGGCAGACGCGCCAGATCGTCTTCACCCAGTAGCTCCAAGCCCCCGTGCCAGGCGTGACTGTACCGGTAGCTGTGTACGGCCATTTTGTCTTCGAGCCACGTCTGCATCTTGTTGTCGAGCGCATCGTATGCCTCACGCATGTCCGCCCACTCGGTCTCACCACCGGTGTCGGGAACGCTTCGTGCGTAGAGCAGCGATGCTTTAGCACCCACACGTTTGTAGGAACTGTCGGTGTGCCAGTGTTCGTTACCTTTGTTGAAACGCACCTGTAGACTTGTCGGATCCGCGATCGAGCCGTCCCGGGTTACGTTGCTCAAATGAGCCAGCAGTCGTTTCGAAGACATCATCAGTCCTCGCTCCAGCCGACCGAATCGACGACTGAAGGCAAGATGCTGATCATCGGTGAGGGTTTGTTCTTCGAATATCAGTACGGCGTATTTGTGCCACGCCGTCTCGATGGCGGTGAATGTTTGCTCGTCGACACACCCCAGCTCGACGCCGCGTACGATTGCTCCGAGCGTTGCGCTTGTGGGGACCACTTCCATGGTGCGCGGCATTTAATCCAGGCTGGTGGGGGCGCTTTCGAACGACAATTTCAGCGCCGCGATTTCCGCTTTGATTTGTGGTGGGTCGGGCAGCGGGCGTTCGGCGCGCTTATACCAGTACCTGGCATTGCTGAGATCGCCTTCCATCGTGTGCACGATCCCGTGTGCCCAGCTACCGAGTTGTGACGAGTCCGCCTGCACGATGTGGTGGGCGGCGTCCCAGTCTCCGTTCTCGAGATGCTGTATTGCTTCGCCGAAGGCTGCCATGTGTTGCGAACCTCAAGTCTCAACCGCTGATTTTCTTAAAGTACTCCAGCGGGTCTGTGTAGTCGACGCCGCCATAGAGGAAGTTCACCTTCTGAAACCCCAGCAGTCGCTGCAGCCGTTCCGGCATCGACAACCAGATATCGCGCGGAATGCCGATGTACTGATTTTCCTGTTGCCTCAGCCACGACAGGTTGAAGTTCAGATTGATGGATCGGCGGCGGCGATCGGTGGTGGTATTGCCGCCACCCCCGTGCCAGAGCGCGCCGTCGAACACCAGCAGGGAGCCGGCCGGCATTTCGGCATAAACGACCTTGGTGTCCAACTCGACGGCTTTGGTCCACGTGTGACTGTCGGGGACGACCATCGTTGCGCCGTTTTCACGGGTAAAGTCGTCGAGTGCAATCAGCGTGTTGGCGATGAGTGGCATATGCGGACGCGGTAGCGGGTAGTGTCCGTCGTCCTGGTGCAGGTGTTGCGGATCGACGCCGGGTTCGGGACACATCGCCGTTGCCACGGACATCTGGAATTGCAGCCCGAGTACGCCTTCGATGATCATGAGCAGCATCTCATCGGTCGCAATGTCATCCACGGCCCGGGTTTTAGCGAAGAGGTTATGAACGTGAACGGCCTGGATGCCGGAGTGACGGCCCCTTCCTTTCGTGTCGCGTTTGCCGGTCATTCGAAAGACAGGCTCCAGCTCGCGACGAACTTCATCCAACCGATCTGATTCCAGAAAACCTTCGAGAATGCTGTAGCCCCGGGCCTTGACCTCCGCGACCGTTTTGTCCCGCAGCGCCGCCTGCCCGGCCGAAAGT
>SMWK01000172.1 GCA_004356895.1 Gammaproteobacteria bacterium | reverse complement strand
CTCGAACAACGCCTGAAAATTACCTTCTCCGAAGCCTTCATCGCGTTTTCGTTCGATGAACTCGAAGAAGATTGGACCGATAACCGCTTCCGAGAATATCTGCAACAACAGTTTTGGTTCGCCCTCCTCCGTGTTGCCATCCAGCAAAATACCCCGCTTTTTGAGTTCTACTACCGGCTCACCGTGTCCGGGCAGGCGATCCTCGAGCATCTCGTAGTAGGAATCACCCGGTGGGGTGATGAACGGTACGCCGCGTTCTTTGAGCCGATCCCAAGTGGCCGGAAGGTCTTCACACGCGAAGGCGATGTGCTGAATGCCTTCGCCGTTGTAGTCCATCAGGAACGCTTCGATCTGGCCACCGCCCACGCCTCGTGCTTCTTCGTTCAACGGGATGCGGATCTTGTTATCTGGTGCCGTCATCGCTCGCGAGAGCAGTCCCGACTGTTGACCACGGATATCGAACTGGCGGATCTCTCTAAAATTGAAAAACGACTCGTAAAACCCGGCCCAATGATCCATACGACCTCGGTATACGTTGTGCGTCAGGTGGTCGATGGATTTGAGCCCCACCCCGTCGGGATTTCGATCGACGCCATCGAGAAAATCGAAGTCGATGTCGTAGATGCTGCTGCCTTCCCGGTAGCGATCAATCAAGTAAAGAGGCGTGCCCCCAATACCACGGATAGCGGGTAAACGAAGCTCCATAGGACCGGTGGGGATATCTACCGGCTGCGCCCCAAGTTCGAGTGCCCGGTTGTAGGCGTATTGCGCATCCTTCACTCGAAACGCGAGGCCACACGCCGATGGACCATGTTCTTCCGCGTAGTACCACGCGACGCTCTTGGGTTCGTAATTGATGATGAAATTGATGTCCCCCTGACGCCACAGATGGGCATGTTTGGAACGGTGCTGGGCAACGCGCACGAAACCAAGGGTTTCGAATACCGGTTCCAACTGGCCCTGCTCTGTGGCCGCAAACTCGACAAACTCGAAACCATCGAGGCCCATGGGGTTTTCTAAGTTCTGCGCCATCCAGCATCTCGGTCTTGACTAGAACTCGATATTCTATTCCCCAAGAGTCGGCGAGATATTGCTAAATTGGCTGATTTTGTTCAAAAGACGGCGTATTCTTGCTGAATTAGAAACAATAATAGAATTTTTCTTCTATGAAACTTGACGCCATGGAGCGCCAGATTCTGGCGCTGTTACAGGTCAATGGACGCATGTCCAATGTGGAACTCGCAGAGCAGATTGGGTTATCAGAATCCCCTTGTTTCCGTCGGGTCAAACAGCTGGAAAATTCCGGCATCATTGCGGGTTATGCTGCCCTGGTAGACCAACGCAAGCTTGGTTTAAATGTCACCGCATTCGTGCAGGTCACCATGGCGAGTCAGCCCGATTCCACCACCGAGGCGTTTCACGCAGCAGTGCGAGACGAACCGAAAATAATCGAATGCCATGCAATGAGCGGTACCCACGACTACCTGATGAAAGTTGTCGTGCACAACATGGACGATTTCTCGGAGTTATGTATGCAACGCATACTCAAATTTCCCGGTGTACAACATGTAGAATCGAGCTTCAGCCTCAAGGAAATCAAAAACAGCCGCGTGCTCCCGGCCTGACCCACACTTCTGAGGAACCTATTGGTCTTGGTACGAAAAATTCTCATCACGCTGGGCGTTATTGTCGCCATACCTGTTTTGTTGTTCGTCACCATATGGCTATACCCGCGCCCGGTCGACAATACACCCGCATGGGTGTTTGCAGGCGGTAGCTCCGACATAAACTACTGCGATTTACCGATCCTCGATGGATCAGGTTTGCTGGCCAAAGACATTCCACAGGGACACACACCCGGCTGTGGCTATACCAAATTCCCACAACCCATCCTGAAAGGCTGTACCGAGCCGCTAACCGAGGGCTCGCAGGATTTACGCGGTTTGTGGGAAGCGGTCGGTACTGGCGGACGAGCCAATCATGTAGAACGCATTGAGCAATGCGGCAATCGCATCGTTGTTACTTCGAGTGGCTTAATTCACGATATGACGACTGACGGCAGTCTGTCTGGCGCATCGAACGACGTAAGCCCCTTCAAGCTTGGTCCTTTTAATCTCTGCATACGTACCTCTGCCACCACCGCGTGGAAGAACAACAAATTGGAGTTTTACGCACTGGGCGGACCACATGTTGTTTCGCGATACATGGAAGACGGCGTTTACCAATGGGATTATCCGGGATTCGGTAACACAAAAATGAGGCGACTCTGCAAATTACCCGAACGTGCAAGGACCAGCGAAGACCGAGGCTGAAGCTTCGTCCTCCCCGACAATGCTGTTAACGGATAGGCGAACTTATGATTTTAGGGCAGGCAGCCCATCAACGGGCGTACGCGCAAACCTCCTCGAAGATCGTTTCTGGCTTGCTCTTCGCCTTCTCCCAAGTTGAGAATCTATGTTCCTGAAACACGAAAAATGCCTCATGAAACGCGTCGCTTTGACACTGCGCAGTACTGGGAGTGGGACAATCGTTGCAGTTGAAATTTAGTCATTGGGCAGAACCAGTGACTGCCGCAACGGCTTGAGCGAGAATCGGGTCCGCGGGATTCGAATTAGACGAACGGAGCTGAATTCGATTGTTCCGGTCCAGGACAAAAACTGTCGGCGTGCCCCTCACACCGACATCTGCTGCCAACGTGTCGCCAGAAAGCACGATGTCGAAGTCTAATCCGTGCTTTCGCGCATAAGCATCCGTGTCTCCGTCGTCCCTGAAATTGACGGCAACGATCTCGAGGCCCTCGTCCGCGTACTGTCGATTGAGCGCCACGATTCCTGGAAAAAGTTTGCGGCAGTACGGACACCAGGTAGCCCAGAACATGATGATTTTGGGATGTTCGGAATAATCCGACATTCGCCAGATACTGCCATCACTTCGTTCGAGTGAAAAATCCGGAAATACATCACCAGCATTCAACCGGCTGTCTTCAGCTGCCGCAGTGCCAGCCCACAGGACGATAACCAGTGCCCAGCAGGCACCCCTTCTCTGTTTCCAACCCACGACTTCCCCCCCTTCAATCATGACAAATGCCGCCTACAGATTCATTACGGTTCGTAAATAAATACGCTGGTATCGGGATGGAACGCAACCCACGCAAACCAGAATGCCGTCACAGCGGCTAAATCCGTCACTGCCCTCCATCCAACCGCTCCAACCAGGCGCTCTTCGCTGCACCAACGCACACGGATCGTGGTCCAAGCGACTCCCGTTGAACCCGATACAGCCAGCAAGGTTGGACGTTCTCCCACGTTCTCACCCGATTTCATCAGATATTGACGCATGGGATCTCATTTTGTTCCAAACCACCAACTTATCCGCCGCGGCAACTTTCAATCAACCAACGCTGCTGCCACCACTTCACGCGCCCGGGAGATTCGCGAGCGCACCGTCCCTATGGGACAACCGACTACTGCACTCACGATTTCGTAGTTGAATCCTTTGTGCGTGTTGAGCATCAAAGCCTGCCGCACGGCTGGTGCCAAGCCATTGATGGCCATATTTGCTGAGCGTTGCATTTCCTTGCCAATCCAGATCCGTTCTGGGTCGGTATGGGTCGTCTTCTCCTCAAGACTATCAATGTTTGTCCACTCCACGCGCGATCCCGCGGTACTAAAGTTGATGCCCGTGTTGAACGCGATGCGATACAACCAGGAGAAAAATTGACTGTCACCCCGAAAACGCGGCAGTGCGGCGAATGCCTTCAGAAACACATCCTGCGTTAGATCCTCCGCATCAGCCGATCGCTGCACGAAGCGGTTAACGATGGCGCGTACTTTCGGTGAGTAACGTTTCCACAGGAGGCCAAAAGCTTCGTGGTCGCCGTTTCGTGTTCGTCGGATGAGCTCCTCGTCGTCGAGATCGTCCGTATCAAAGGCTTTGAGTGTGTCGTCAACAGATAGGTTGGCTTGCATGCACTTTCCTTTAACGTTGGTGGACGCGCCGCGGCCGTCCGGTTTGATATTTCAGTCTCAGACTACTGACGCACGAGTTCAGGATTTATTACAGACGTCTTAAAAATGTCGTCCTGTCGCGCCATTAGTTTTACTGTCCAACAAACAACGTACTCCACGTCCTGATTCCGCACCCGAGCCTGCAAGCGCTCCTTGATGTTGGCAGTCTATTCTGTAGAGCGACGATTACACTTTTAAGCGGTCTCTTATCTAGGTTAAGGGAATTTGATCTCCATCGGTTGGTCCAAAACCGAACGTTTCCCAATTTGTCGGGCTCCAGCCATGAACAAAAACGAGACCTCATTGGTCGAAGGGCTGCGCTCAGGCCGCACAAAGGCTTTTCACCTTGCCGTTACTCGCTATAGCGCGTCAATGCTGGCAACCGCGAGGGCAATCGCAGGGCACGCTAACGCCGACGATATCGTTCAGGATGTCTGGTTGACGGTTTTTGAGCGAATCGACTCGTTCGAAGGACGGTCGTCATTGAAAACCTGGTTGCAACGAATAGTGGCAAACCGAGCGATATCATACCTGCGATCCCGACCGCCAGAGGTTTCGCGACCTGGCGTCGAAGAAGACCAATCTGCTTCGGACTGGTTCGATGCGTCTGGAAGTTGGATCTTGCCGCCACCAGTGTGGCACGAAGATTCTCCCTACGCACTTCTCGCAGCCGAGGATCTGCAGGATTGCATCGACAAGCACCTCCTGGACATGCCTGATAGCCAACGAAACGTATTGGTATTGCGCGACATCCAGCAAATGAACTTTGCGGAGATCTGTAACGAACTGAGTCTATCTGCGTCCAATGCACGAGTGTTGTTACACCGCGGCAGAATGCGCCTGATGAAAATGGTCAATCACTTCGAGGAAACTGGATCGTGCTGACGTGCCAAGAAGTAACGGCGAAAGCCAGTCTGATGGTCGATGGCGAACTTGGTTTCCGTGAACGGATCGCTGTGCGTATACACCTGATGATGTGTGTCAACTGCCGGCGTTTCGCTCGGCAGTTTCAAGCACTCGTTTCCAGCATGGCATCACGCAACAGATTGGCAGCGGAAACTATCGTTCCCGAATTCGTCGACGGTGTGATGCAATCGATATATAGGGCTCGAGAATCGTCCTCCATCCCACCCGGACGGGACGGCGAATGAAGTATCCGAGGGTGGACCGAAATCCGACCAAACTTTTAAAACGAAAGTCGCCAAGCGGTAACCCTGGACGAACGTAGAAAGATGTGGGCGCTGTGGCCAACAATTCTGTTCTGGATTCTGATCCTCGTCTCCGTCGCCCTATCAATAATGGGAATAGTTCGCAGAAGACCCGCGTGGCTCGTTGTTGCGACTGTCGTTGCAGCGCCGTTCGGCCTCTACTTAGCTACTTTCACTTGGCTTGGTTGGCTCGGACTGATTTTTCCCTTACTTTTTGCAGGGGCGAGTATTGCCATCTACTTCCATCGAACTGCAGTCGCGTGGTTTCTGTTGGCACCCTTTTTCGGGGTAATCGGTTGGCTGTTAACAGCGGTAATGAGTCAATGAATATTGCATTGAACGGTGGTAACACCGGGCCTACAGACAATTCGATCCTAACAGGCACCCACGGAGGTCGCCGTAAGCCCAGATGAGGGTCCCAGTACCCACCACCCAGAAGCCCACGAAACATGCGGCGAGATCGGCACTCGCCAGTTCACCGTCTTGCGGACGCACCGGGTTCACGCGCAAGCGCTCGAGCATCGTATCGATGGTGGTACGAAGCACTGGCCGCGTGCTCAGAATCGCGCCAATACTAGCAAGCATGGCACCGGATCGCTGAAACCAGTGCCAGTCGTCCATGGTGTAACTCAACGCAAATGATCCGCCGACGATCAACGTGGCGATGGTAAACAGAAACCGGTTGGTGGCTACCAGCCACCGGAACGAGAGCAGGAGTGCAGCCCAGACGCGCGTGGGCAATCCTCCGATCGCGCACCGGGCCTTTGTCGCATCGAGTCGTGAAGTCTGAACGTGGGTCATCAATACATTTCTCACGCGCTCATCGTCAGACCTGGCTCAACTGTTGCGGGCTCTAACCGGCCGAATGACTGCCTTATAGCGCCTAATGGATAGCGGCTGGTGCTGCCGAGTACAGTCATAACGGTGTGACAGCCAGGAGAGACGGACTCGAGAAATTGCGTTCCAAACGGGTGGTTTAATTTCGCTTGATTCGCCAGCCCTCATACCATTTGACCAGAGCGACTTGTTCCGGGCTGAGCTGGTGCATGGGTACCTTTTTATGCATCCATTGAACAAAGCTCAATGAGCCACCACCAACCAATATGCCTTGACTCTGAACGACAACGTTATCTCGTCCAGCTCTCCTGCCACCTTCTTGAACCGTATACATGTACTGATATCCTTCTACTGCGTCTAATCCGTTAAAGACGCACACCTTGGCCGTTTGTTACAGTCGCCACCTTCATAGTGGTGTGATATCCGGGAGCGACGGGACAAATCGGTACGCACAAAAAAGTCCCGACTCGCGGGGCTCTTTGTTTATGGACGCAAACCTTTACGCCACTGAGTAGGTTGCTGTGCGTAAACCTGAACGGGTGTCAGAAGGTTTACTTCGCCGCTTTTGTAACGAATCAGGTTCATCAACGTCTAATCAGTCTGGATATTGATGTTGAGAGCAACTAGCCCGTCGGCCCAAAGGGAACGGAATCGCTGATGCGTGACAATGACCCAGACGGTAACAAAATTCATTACAGCAGGCGAATTAAACGTCTGGCCTCACTGTTCCTGATGGCTACAGCGGCAGCCATTGGTCAAACGAGCGAACCATTGGATGCATGGGCGCGGGTACTTAATACTTACGTCGACGAGCGAGGACGGGTGGATTTTGCTGGATTGGCAGCTGGTTCGGATGATTTGAGAACCTATGTCGATTATATCGCTGCTGTCAGCCCGCGCTCGACACCGGATGCCTTCGCGACCGCCGACGCTGAGCTCGCTTACTATCTGAATAGCTATAATGCGCTGGCGATGTACAACGTGATCGACACCGGCATCCCGCAATCGCTCGCATTCCTCTTCAGGAAATTTACTTTTTTCTATTGGAATGAATTTAACATTGGCGGAAAGAAAATCTCCCTCTACCGATATGAAAACGATGTCATCCGGCGGCTCGGCGACCCACGCGTGCACTTCGCGTTGAACTGTATGTCCGTCTCCTGTCCACAATTACCTCGCGTACCTTTCACGGCGAACTCGGTACAGAGACAGCTCGAAGCTGAGACGCGCCGGTTCTTCGCCGAAGCGCGCAACATCCGTGTCGATCATGCACGGCAAACAGTGGAAGTCTCGGCAATCCTCGATTTCTACACCGAAGACTTCCTCGCGAATGATCCGTCGCTGATCGCCTATATCAATCGATACCGGAATGATCAGATACCGATCAGTTACACGGTGGAATTCATCGACTACGACTGGACCATCAACAGTCGCTGAAACCCGAGCTCGTACGGAGAAATTGACGCAGAAAGATCCAGTTCGTTGCAGATCTAGGTTCGGTACCGACAATCTGTTCGATTTGCTCGGAGATATTCATTACAAAAGACCATATTGCACAACCGGTTCATCAAGCGATCCACTGCCGAATACCGGCCTACCCGAGCCCTTCACTAACAGGGTAAAGCACGTCCCGACCGTGCGAAGCGTTGAAGTCAATCACCGGTCCTACAGGCACTACACCGGTTGGATTGATCGTGACATGACTTCCGTAGTAGTGGCCTTTGATGTGCTGCATGTTCACCGTTCCAGCCACGCCCGGT
>SMWK01000171.1 GCA_004356895.1 Gammaproteobacteria bacterium | reverse complement strand
CGAACACCGCAAGCCACGCTAAATAACGTGGGTAGGCGCGTACGTAGGCAAACAGTTTTCGCCATAGCTGCAGATTCAGGTGAGCGGCAAGCGCTTCTTCATCGAATCCGTCGTTGTAGTTTTCGTCATCAAAGCTATCCATGACTTTCTCCCGTACCCTCTTCCGGAACCTGTTCCGGACCTTCTTCCGTCAGATCCACATCCTTTTTGATGGAGGCGTCCAACGCGCCTTGCATCTCGCAAAGCCGCTGGTAAGGGCCAGGTTCGGCTGCAAGCTCCGCGTGATTGCCAAGCTGTACCAAACGGCCTTCGTTCAACACCATGATCCGGTCGGCATGCATCACTGAAGAGAGACGGTGGGCGATAATCAATGTGGTCTGTCGTCCTTTACGACGTTGTAATGCCGCCAGGATGTCCCTCTCGGTTCCGGTATCCACAGCAGACAGCGAGTCATCCAGCACTAACACAGGCGGGTTTTTGAGCAGTGCACGAGCCAGTGCAAGCCGCTGGCGCTGACCTCCGGAAAGCGTCACTCCACGCTCACCGACCATGGCGTCGAAACGCTCGGGAAAGCTTAGAATCGAATCGTGAATCGCAGCGTCCTGACATGCCTCGATTAGCTCAGGTTCCGGAGCATTTGGTCTACCTACCGCAAGATTCGCGCGGATGCTGCGCGAATAGAGAAATGGATCCTGCAATACGACGCCGATCTGCCAACGCAACCACTGCCGGTTCAGTTGCGCGATCTCTACCCCATCGAGCTTAATTGAACCGCCCTGATAGGGGTACATCCTGAGCAGCGCACGAATCAGGCTGGTTTTGCCTGAGCCGGGTGGACCCACGATCGCGACGGTTTCCCCGGGTTGAATATGAATCGAGATATCCTGTAAGACCGGTCGGCCTTCCTCATACTCGAAGTTGAGACCCTCGATGGTGATCTCACCACGTGCTCGGCCGTGGCTTGGCACAACCTCGATAGACTCCTCTTCTTCGTTCAGAATCTCGTTGATACGCTGGAGGGATATCACCGCCTTGCCACTATCGGTGAGCACTCGTCCGAGTTGCCGAATGGGCCAGATCACTATCGACACAAAGGTCAAGAAGGCAAACAACGTGCCCACGGTAAGCGTGCCTTCCATGAAAAACAGGGCACCGGCAAAGAGCACCAGTCCGATCTGCGACATAGAGAAGAAATCACTTATGCCCCAGTAGAAACCCATCAGCCGGATCAACCGGTAGTTCTTGTTACGGAAATCCGCGTTTCTTTCCGCAAACTTCTGAATCTCGAACTCCTGGCGTGCAAACGCTCGCACCACTCGGATGCCGGTCAGATTTTCCTGCAGAGTCGTGGTCATTGCGCCTTCGGATTCGTCGGTGATCTGAAACACTGTTTTTACTTTGGAGAAAAACACATAGGCGCCAATGGCGAGGAACGGCATAAGGCAAAGCGACAACCAGGCGAGTCGCACATCCATCCAGAACAAAATGGGGGTTACACAAATAAGCAGCATGATGGCACGACCCATTTCCACGACGTCACTCGATAAAAACACCCGCAGGGTTTCTGCGTCGGAGGAGCAACGCTGCACGAGGTCACCGGTATCTGCGGAGTCATAATACGCGGCTGGCAGGTGGTGTAGCCGGTCATAGAGCGCCTCGCGCAAGCGCCGCAGTATTGCTTCCGAAGCGATCGCCGCGAGGCGACCGCGAAAGTACAGAAAGACGCCACCGATGGCCGTGATCAGGATCGCGAACACCGCGGTCAGTCCAAGGTAGGCGAGATACGGCGTCGGCCCGGCGAGCCACTGGGCAAGTTCCAGCAGCCCGGGCGTCGCGTAAGCGAAGTCCTGTTCCACCACAACATCGATTGCGTCTTTGGCCACCAACGGCGCACCAAGCATGAAGAGGTTGGTGAGCGCCATCGATAGTATCGCGCTGACGTAGCGAAGCCGTTGGCCTTGCGTGATCTGCCAGAGATTTTTATGCGTTGCTGCAGTCATTCGAATCGTTCCCACTTCTCGACCCAAAAGAGGGTCTACTAATCAGTTGTGAGCAGGTTCGAAATCGACTTTGTGCGTATTCGAAAGGTCTTAGAAAGAAAGAACCCGCTCTTGATGAGCGGGTCCTCAGATTGATGCTAATTCAATTTCAGGAGATGCTCACCGAGGCTCGCTAATGCCTCTATCTCGGTAACTTGGCCCTGTGATGACTGGACCGGCCGTAATGCGGATGTGCATTTCGCCTCCTGATAAATTCAGCGCGGGAGCATACACGGGATTATGACTCGGGTTCAATGTATTTATAGACGAATCGCGACGTTTTACCTTGCACTGACGGATCAAAAACCGAAACGTCGAGCTTGTCGTTGGAATTTTTCAGCGCGTCTATTTCACCGGCGAAGCGGAAACCGTGCTCTTCGAAATCCTGGCGTGCGAACAAAGGGTCGATACGATGTAGATCCTGAGCGGCACTCGAGCCAGAGTTTGCACTACCTTCATGGTCGACGATACCGAGCACACCGCCCGGTTTGAGGACTCGGTGCAGCATGGCGAAAAAATTATCCGGGTTGATGTCCCAGTCGTCGGTTTTGTAGTACAGATCGTGATACGTCATCACCATGAGCACGAGATCGATGGAATTCTCCTCCAGGTCGATCGCATCCACTTCTTTGTCGTAACGAATCACACCGGGCAGTCTGTTGTCCTGCAGGCGCGCGTCCAGAGCTTCCCCAGCAAAGCCTAGATAGGCCTGGTTGTTGTGTAGAAATACCTTCCCGTCGTCGCCGACGACGTAAGAAGCGATCTCACTGTAATAACCTCCACCGCCAAACAGATCGAGCACCGTCTGCCCTGCCGTTATGCCGAAGTGGTCGAGTACGGCTTGGGGTTGGCTACGCTCATCGCGTTTGAGATCAGCTGCGAGCCGGTCAGAGTGCGTTAGTGCTTCAGCGATCGTTCCGGCGTGCAGACTCTGGCTGCTCAGCAGACCGATCGCGAGCGCCGTTATGGTGAGAAAAATCGAATGCATTTTCATCATCGCCTAACCCGTCAGATTGACGATCATCTTACCCGTATTGGCACCGGTAAATAGACCAATGAACGCTTCGGCAGCGCGGTCGATTCCATCCAGGATCGTTTCCTGATACTTAATCTCCCCGGAGCTCACCCAGGTTTCCATGTCGCTGCGGAATTGCTCATTCAAGTGGCTGAAGTGAGAGACGATAAATCCTCGGAGAGTAAGACCGAGGCCGATTGCCATGGTGAGGTTATTAGGGCCGGGGCGCGGCTCAGTGTCGTTGTACATAGAGATTGCACCACAAAGCGGAAGTCTACCGAATGGTCGCATGTGGAATAAAGCGGCTTGTAGATGGTCCCCACCGACGTTGTCGAAGTACACGTCGAGCCCGTCCGGTGCACCCTCGCGAAGTTGGTTCAAAAGATCGCCGCCGTGATAGTCGAAGGCGTAGTCAAAACCGAGATCGTTGGTCAACCAGGAAACTTTATCGGCGTTACCGGCGCTGCCGATGACGCGGCAATCCTTAAGTTTGGCTATTTGACCGACAATGCTGCCGACTGCACCGGCGGCGCCCGAAACGAATACCGTCTCACCGTCTTTGAGCGCGCCTACTTCGAGGAGACCGACATAAGCCGTCATCCCCGGCATGCCGAGTACGCCGAGATAAGCCGAAGCTGGCGCCGTCAGATCACCTAACTTGGTAAGTGCTTTCGCTTCGACCGTAAACGCTTCCCGCCAGCCATAGTTGCTCTGTACATAGTCGCCTTCGGCGAAATCCTCGTTGCGGGATCGAATCACCTTGCCGATGGCGCCACCGTTCAGCGTTTCGCCGATCTGAAACGGGGGTACATAGGATTTGCGATCAACCATACGCCCACGCATATATGGGTCGACACTCATGCAGACGTTGCGCACCTGGACCTGCCCGTCTTGAGGGTCCGGCACCTCAACACTGGCAACGGCGAAATCATCGTCCTTTGGCATCCCAACCGGACGCTGACTTAAACTTACCTCTCGGCTTTCCATGAATCCCCCTTGAGTAACAATGAGTAATTAACAATATTTTTTAAAAGTAAACCACGTCCAGAACTGAGAAACGCAGATTTGTCGAACCGGTGAGAAGTTGCAGTGCGGCGCCTTGGTCGTTCGGCAGAGGTATGTGGGTTGCATCCACCCTGAGCTGATTCCACGTCGGATCTACTGCCTGCCAGACTCCGTTCACCGCCACTTCGTTCCACGCATGAAAGGCGAAAGCCGGTTCATCCCGGGAGGTATACGCCAGTCCGATGATTGTCCTGCTGGGCATGCCGAGCGTGCGTGCTAACGTCGTGAAGAGGTCGGCGAATTCCGTACAGTCGCCAGTGCGGCGGCCTAACGAGGTGAGCACACCGATGGGTTCTGAGTTCGGATCGTAGCTCAGATAGTTGTGCACGAAACTGGTTAGCGAAGTGAGTTTTTCGGTGTCGGTGACAGAACCTGCGGTCGCTTCACGCGCTAATCGGTTCACCCGTTTACTGGACGTTGGGAAGTTCAGTGTTTCCTCAAGCCCCGTTCCTTCCCGTGGGCCGTGTGACAGGGGATTGGCTGACAACGTCAGCGTCCAGACATCGTTTTGTTGGCGAGCGGCAGCAAATAGACGGTCCGCGCGCGTGCTGCTTGAAACCTCTACCACCAGCCGCTTTATGTTTGTGTGATCGTATAAAGGGACGTTTATCGGCACGTAGTAGCTGGCGGAACCTAAGGAACTGCGCTGTGTGAGGGCAGCTGAGCGGCTGCTACTCTTCAGGTCGAAGATGCCCGCCATCGAAAGTTCGATCGGTACGAAATCTTCGTTCAGCTGGATGATCGTGGAGTCAATGGGTGCTGCATTCGCCACAACGTATCCGGTCTCGTTGTGGTCATCGACGCGGTATTTTTTCTGCACCACGGCCAGGCGCGAAAAATCGAGTGTCGGCACGGTAGTAACCGTGTCGACCGTCGGTGCTGCGGCAGTCAGCCAGGATTCGAACGCTAAGTAGTCTGCGAGTGTATAACTCCACGTCATGTGTCTGGACTCGCTGAAATCGTCGCGGGTAACGATCGCCTCGTAGCCGGTCAGGGTGCGCACAAAAGTGACCCCTTCAACGCTGTTGTTACCCGTTTGGCGGCGTTCGTTGTGGTAGCTTGCCGAAGAAAGGGCGAAAGGTGGTTGAGCTTCGAAGGTTAAATGGTGGGTTACGGATACCGGATGGCCGGGACTTAGTCCAAAACGTAATTCTCGTGTGAAGTGCCAGCGACCAAGAAAGTCGCGTTCTGCCAGCGTGTGCCAGTAGCCGACCTGCTGGGTATTGAGAAATACCTGATACCAACGCTCGCCGGACAAGCGCTGGGCGCTTTGTATGGCTGCGGGTGCTTGAAGCTGGTTAATCCAGGCGATCCCACCCAATGCGATACAAGTGCAGGTCCCGATGATGAGGCGCAGGCGCAAAATACGTCCCGTTGTGGTTTGCGCTACATATTAACTCATTGCCGGATAGCGGGTGTTCGTGCACCGAATATCTACACTGACCGCAAATTTACTCCGTTGGTGGGGCGGCAAAACGGCGCACGGTGGTCAGCAACTCATCTAGATCGTCGTAGGGGCGGCTGCGCAAGATCCGCCACTCGTTGCGGGTGGCAGGTTCCGGAATGAACGCCGCAAAAATACCTTGTTCGGATATGAAGATGCCTTGTGCGCCGTCGGGTGGGCTGTGTTCAGGAGCCACACAGACGTCGAATGCGGGCAGACCTTGCTGATGAGGGATGAGGTCCAGTGGTCTTATCGGATCGTCGAAATTCGACATGTATATCCGGCCGAGGCCATGGCCGTAACCGGCACCATCCAACGCTTTCAGGAGTGCGGAACGTTTCTGCTGGTGCTCATCCAAACCAGGCGCTTGCCCACCGACGTCCACGGCCGCAACGGGTTTGTCCACCTCGTTGCACAATAAATCCATCGCACGGGAGACTTTGACCAGCTTCTCGAATTCTCTTGCATCGTGATTGACAATACGCTCCAGATCAACCTGGCTCACCAGACGCTGGGCGCGTTTGGCACGATTGATCCAAGTCTGGACGGATAGGTCGTAGGGTTCGTCACTCATGGGGATAAGTGTAGTAGACGCCGACAGCAGTAGCGTCGAGCGCAGTTGCCTGGCGTTCGCGCTAGAATACGCGCCTTTTTCTGACTTAACACGTAGATGAGCGAAGAACCGTCAGATTTCATCCGCCAGCGAATTCTCAAAGACATTGAAGACGAGGTGATCACAGGTGGTGTAGTGACCCGCTTTCCCCCGGAGCCCAATGGGTATCTGCATATCGGTCATGCGAAGTCGATCTGCTTGAATTTCGGGGTTGCCGAGGAGTTCGGTGGTGCAACATTTCTTCGCTTCGACGATACCAACCCGCTGCAGGAGAGCGATGAGTATGTCGCAGCGATTCAACGGGATGTCGCGTGGCTCGGGTTCGATTGGGGGGACCGGCTGACCCACGCCTCTGATTACTTCGAGCAGCTTTACCAGTTTGCGGTACAACTCATCGAGAAGGACAAAGCCTATGTTTGCGGCTTGTCCGGGGATGAGATTCGTAAAAGTCGCGGCACGTTGACCGCACCGGGTACCAACAGCCCCGACCGCGACCGGCCGGTCGCCGAGAGCCTGCAGCTATTCGAGCGAATGCGCAACGGTGATTTTGCCGACGGGGCGCATGTGCTGCGTGCGAAGATCGATATGGCGTCGCCGAATATGCACATGCGCGATCCGGTGTTGTACCGCATTCGTCACGCCAGTCATCAACGCACGGGTGACAGTTGGGTCATCTACCCTATGTATGATTACACCCATTGCATCTGTGACGCCCTGGAAGGGGTTACCCATTCGCTGTGTACGTTGGAATTTCAGGATCATCGGCCGCTCTACGATTGGGTACTCGATAACATCAATATCAACTTTCACCCGCCTCAGATCGAGTTCTCTCGCCTCGGCCTCGAATACACGGTGATGAGCAAGCGGTTGTTACGTCAGCTGGTCGAAAACGGTGTTGTGGAGGGTTGGGACGATCCCCGCATGCCTACGCTCGCAGGCTTGCGTCGCCGTGGCGTCACGCCAAGTGCCATCCGGGAATTCTGCCGCCGAATTGGCGTAACCAAACAGGACAACCTGGTGGAGTTGAACCTGTTCGAATTCTGCATCCGGCAGGATCTCGAAGGCACGGTCAAACGCGGCATGGGGGTGTTGGATCCGCTGAAGGTCACAATCACCAATCACTCAAGCGTGCCGGAGACCCTGTCCGCACCCTGGCATCCACAGCGCGAGGCGCTCGGCAGCCGCGAGATACCGTTTGGAGCAGAACTATTCATCGAACGCGAAGACTTCGCGGAAGTTCCACCGAAGAAGTACAAGCGGCTCTCTCCGGGAGAAATGGTGCGTCTGCGTTACGCGTACATCATTCGCTGTGATGAGGTAATAAAGGATGCAACGGGTGAAATCGTAGAACTCAGATGTACGTACTTTCCTGATTCCCGCAGCGGTTCCGATACGAGTGGCCTGAAACCCAAAGGCGTCGTTCATTGGGTGTCCGCGTGCGCCGCGCTGCCTGTTCGCATCCGGCTTTATGACAGGCTGTTCTCGGTGCCCAACCCTAAAGATCTCAACCGCGATCTCAATCCGAATTCGTTGACCGAGCGGCAGGGATTTGTCGAGCCAGCTATTGTCGAAAGTGAAGACAAGCACTTTCAATTCGAGCGCCTGGGTTATTTTTGCAAGGACAATGTGCTGCCCGGGGTGGTCAATCGCACCGTATCCTTACGCGATAGCTGGAAGCCCTGATGCGACTCGTCGCCACTCCGGTGACTCTTTGAACACCGAATCACTTAACGGACCTTTGCAGGACATACGCATTGTCGAACTCGGCCAGCTCATTGCCGGACCTTTTTGCGGCCAACTCATGGGAGACCTCGGTGCGGAGGTCATCAAAGTAGAGCCTCCCGGAACCGGGGATCCCATGCGCGAGTGGGGCCAGGGAATTCCCGTGTGGTGGTCTGTCATCGCGCGCAACAAGAAGTCCATCACGCTGAACCTGCGGGAAAAAGAGGGACAGGCGCTACTGAAAAAGCTTGTTGTCGAGGCCGACGTACTGATCGAAAATTTCCGTCCCGGCACGATGGAAAAATGGGGGCTCGACTATCCTACTCTCGCAGCGTTAAACCCACGGCTCATCATGGTACGGGTGTCTGGTTTTGGCCAGAGCGGTCCTTATGCACAACGTGCTGGGTACGGTTCCATCGGTGAAGCTATGGGTGGCATCCGTTATCTTGCAGGCGATCCGGATCGCCCGCCAAGCAGGGTGGGATTGTCCATCGGGGATTCGTTGGCTGCGACGTTTGCCTGCGTTGGGGCGCTAGCGGCATTACACAGCAGGGAGAACACCGGTCGTGGTCAGGTGGTGGATTCCGCGATTTACGAAGCGGTACTCGCGATGATGGAATCGACAATCCCCGAGTTCACCGAGGGTGGCACCATTCGCGAACGAAGCGGTGCCATATTACCGAAGATTGCGCCATCAAACGTCTATCCAACCAGCGAAGGTGAGATGATCGTTATGGGCGCCAACCAGGATTCTGTGTTTACCCGTCTGTGTCAGGCTATGGGTCGCGAATCTCTAGCTTCAGACGAGCGATTTCGCGACCATACCAGGCGCGGCGAAAATCAGGCAGAGCTGGATGCGCTCATCGGGCAATGGTCATCCGGTTATACGGCTGGGGCGCTGCTAGAGATTCTGGAAAAGCACTCGGTCCCCGCGGGACGAATCTATAGAGCGCCAGAGATGTTGAATGATCCTCACTTCCTCGCGCGTGAAGCTATTGTTACCGTCGCGCATAAAACGTTCAAGAATTTGCAGATGCAGAACGTTGTTCCACGGCTTTCGGAAACGCCGGGTCGTATTCGCTGGGCGGGCCCGGAGCTTGGTGAACATAACGAAGAAGTCCTGCAGGGGCTACTGGGGATGGACGACGCGGAGCTACTTGATCTGCGTGAGCGCGGAATCGTTTAGGTGACGCCAACATATGTTTCGAAATTGGTGCGCAGTGACGTGCACCAGGCAAGCCAACGTATTGCAGCGTACGTTCATCGAACACCGGTTTTGACGAGTTCTACGCTGAACGATCTCGTTGGGCTCGAGCTTTACTTCAAGTGTGAAAATTTCCAGCGTTCCGGCGCGTTCAAGATGCGCGGTGCGACCAATGCTGTGCTGCAGTTATCGAAGGCGGAACGTGAAACGGGTGTAGTCACTCACTCGTCCGGCAATCACGGCGCAGCATTGGCATTAGCGGGGTCTCTAAGCGATGTTCCGGTCTGGGTGGTCGTACCTGAAGATGCACCATCATTCAAACGTCAAGCGATCAAGCGCTACGGTGCAACCCTGGTAAACTGTGGACCTACGCTCGAAGATCGCGAAGTCGTCGCACAGCAGGTGGGTTGCGAGACGGGTGCCACCTTCATCCCTCCATACAACGACGAGAGAATCGTCGCGGGTCAGGGTACGGCTGCGTTGGAGTTCATAGAAACGGTTGCCGATCTCGACGAAGTCTGGGTGCCAATTGGTGGTGGTGGCCTGGCCAGCGGTTGTGTTGTCGCATTGCAGGGTAGCGGGGTACGCGTATGCGGCGCGGAACCTGAGCTGGCGGACGATGCTTATCGCTCGCTCGCGTTGCAAACGTTACAGCCAGCGCTGCCACCGACCACCATAGCAGATGGTTTGCGAACCGCGTTAGGGTCTATCACCTTCGGTATACTAAGCGCCTACGGTTTAGAAATTCGTCTCGTCTCCGAGACAGCCATCGTCGCTGCGCAGAAACTGATCTACGAACGTCTCAAGATTGTCGTGGAGCCATCGTCTACGGTGCCGCTTGCGGCCCTGCTGGATCGGAAGCTGGATCAGGTAGGTGAGCGCACGGACGGAGTCTCTCGCGTTGGCGTGATTCTGACGGGAGGTAATCTGGAATTTAACAGCCGTTGACAGGAGCGAGGGATGTTGGAGTTGCGGCCAAACTGTGAACGCTGCGATAAGGATTTGGCGCCAGACGAGAAAGGCGCGGTAATCTGCACGTTTGAATGCACGTTCTGTGTAGATTGTGGCGAAAATGTGTTTCACGCTGTTTGCCCGAACTGTAGTGGCGAACTGCTATCAAGGCCGTCGCGTCCGGCTGCGTTGCTCGAGCAGTTTCCTGGCTCTCGGGAGCGCGTGCTAAAGCCGCACTAGTTCCATTTTCCGGCCAGGACGGCATCTTTGAGACCGTTACATAGTAGTCAGTTGAGGTAATTCATGGCGGAAACCTATTTAGAAAGTTCCGAAAAGACGTGGCTAGGTCATCCCCGTGGACTGTTCGTGCTCTTTTTTGCGGAGATGTGGGAGCGGTTCAGTTTTTACGGGATGCGCGGTTTGTTGGTGTTTTATCTTACCAGGCACTTCCTCTTCGACGATGCTCAGGCAACTGGAATATATGCTACCTATGGCTCGCTTGTTTACCTGATGCCTGTTTTTGGCGGGCTTATCGCGGATCGCTACCTGGGTGCCAGGCGCGCGATCATCTTTGGCGCCGTGCTCTTGTGTCTTGGCCATCTCGGCATGGCTTTCGAAGGAAATGCAGCGGCGCTCGTGGCGGGTGAAGTAGTTCGAGATACCACCTCGTTGCAGACGTTCTATTTTTCGATCGCCTTCATCATTATTGGTGTGGGTTTCCTGAAACCGAACATCTCAAGCATTGTCGGGCAGCTTTACGGTGAGGGAGACGAACGGCGCGACGGTGGGTTCACCATTTTTTACATGGGCATCAACGTCGGCGCGATGGTGTCGGCGTTAACCTGCGGTTACCTCGGGGAAACCTACGGCTGGTCATACGGGTTCGGCTTGGCGGGAATCGGCATGTTAGTGGGGCTGGTTACGTTCATACGAGGCCAACATCTGTTTAAGGGTGCTGGAGAACCACCCGAACCGGAACGCCTGCAACATCAGATATTAGGGTGGGTCAGCACCGAGCGGATGATCTATCTGCTGGGATTGCTCGCGGTGCTCGGGGTATGGGCGCTTGTGCAGTATCGGGATTTGGTGGATTGGTTGCTAAATGGCACCGGCATCATTGCCGTGCTGGGGGTGATCTGGTTCTCTTTGAGTCGCTGCACGAAAGTGGAACGGGATCGGATGTTTGTCGTGCTGTTTCTGACTGCCATGTCGGTGGTGTTCTGGTCTTTGTTCGAGCAGGCGGGGAGTACCATGACCCTCTTTGCCGACCGGAACGTAGACCGTGAATTCATGGGAATTACCGTGTTGGCTTCGCAACTGCAGTTCCTCAATCCGGGTTTCATCATCCTTCTTGCGCCGCTGTTTTCAATGTTGTGGGTTCGCCTCGCCAGATCCGGATACGAACCCAGTACCCCCCTCAAATTCGGTTTGGCGATCGTTCAGGTCGGGCTTGGTTTTATTGCCTTGGTTTACGGTGCGAGCCTGGCGGATGACAATGGTCAGGTTGCGTTAATGTGGCTCATCCTCGCGTACTTTCTACATACGACGGGAGAACTTTGCTTGTCACCCGTCGGGCTGTCTATGGTCACTAAATTGTCGGTGCCGCGAGTTGTCGGATTGATGATGGGTGTATGGTTTTTAGCGTCATCGGTATCCCATCTGGTAGCGGGATTGATTGCAGGAATGGCTACCGTATCGGGTGGTGAAGCCGCCGCGGGCGAAGCTTCACTCGTCATATACACAGAAACGTTTGAGTTCGTCGCGCAGGTGGCGCTATTGGCTGGGGTGTTTGTAGTTATCGTTTCACCCCTGGTGCGGCGCTTCATGCATGAAACCAAAATGGTAGAAAAATAGGAGCCAGAAAATGGTCGTAGCGGTAAGTTGTATATGCGCGTTGGGTGTTTTGTTATTCGCGTTGGGAATGTCGACCTCGGCCGCGAGGGGGTCGGCTAATGTCTTGGGTGGTCAACCCGATGATCCTGCTGATACTTTATTCAAACGGATTCGAGCTCACGGCAACACCGCGGAATACGCTCCCATGCTTGCCGTGCTGATGCTCTACCTGGGTTTAAATGGCGCTGCTGGTTGGGTGTGCTGGGTGATGATCATTGTGACCGTCTGCAGGTATTTGCTTGTTGCTGGCATTCTGCTGTCGAAGACACTGAGTGAAGCGCACCCGTTGCGGTTCGTAGGCGCGCTGGGAACCTATGTGGGT
>SMWK01000170.1 GCA_004356895.1 Gammaproteobacteria bacterium | reverse complement strand
GCCCGATGCGCGATTCGACTATGACGAGTACAACATCTCGATGAACGGGGGTGAAAATTACGGCTGGCCCCGCACGCTGGGGAAACTCTTCTACAACGACTGGGCTCCGGAAGATATTCCAAACTACGTGCCGCCCTTGTGGGAATACACTTATGCAACGGGCGGACGGTCCGCGACGATGGGTCCAATATACCAACACGAGGGCGTTGGTGCGTTCCCCAGGATATTTCAAGGTAAGGTATTTATTTTCGATTGGGCACGTCGCTGGATAAAGTGGGCGGATGTTGAGAAGGGTACGTTCACCAACGATACCGAAAGTGATGTGCGAGACGAAACGCTAGCCGTCGAACTGCCTGCCTACCGGCTCACGAACATTCGCAATTTTGATCAACTCACATCGACCGCGCCCATCGCGATGGAATTGGGTCCGGACGGCAGTCTTTATCTTGCCGAATTTGACGGTTTCTGGGACGCCGGCCCGAATTCGAAGGTGACTCGTTATCGTTGGGTAACGGGCTCTGATGCCGTAGGGAATTTACCAAACGTTGCCCATCCCACTCATGGTGACGGGTCGCCTGGACAACAGATTTACAACGCACGTTGTGCATCTTGTCATCAAGCATCGGGACAAGGCGTAAGCGGCGTATTCCCACCCCTGGCCGGGGCTAAGTGGGTGGTTGGTGACGCCTCGCAGTTAGTCGAGCTCATCCTCGACGGCATTAGCGGCGAACTGGAGGTCAAAGGTGTTACCTATAACAGCGCGATGCCACCCTGGGCCAATTCCCTGAACGATGAGCAGATCGCTGCTGTGCTTACCCACATACGATCGAGCTGGGGGAATACGGCAGCGCCGATAACGGCCGAAGAAGTTGCCGGAGTTCGAGCACGATAACCGTTTACTGAATGGAGGCGGGTTGTCCATACGGGATTGGCGGTTTCCAACGGGAGGAAGGTAATGGCCTACGAACACGCTCACATATTGCCGCAACTGGTTGCCATCCGCGCACACGAAACAGGCGACAACGTTGCGTTACAACACGTAGACGGGTCTACGCTGACATGGTCTCAAGGATACAGCGGTGCGCTGCTCTGGGCCGACGCATTGGAACGTTCCGGTGTCGTCGCTGGCGAACCGGTGGTGACGTTATTCGCCAATGGATTCGATGCGTTTCGTTCCTGGATAGGCTGCGGCTGGCTGCGCGCGATCGAGGCGCCGGTAAATACGGCGTACAAGGGTGCTTGGTTGCGTCACGTCGTCAACAATACGGGTGCTCACCTGGTGTTGGCGGACGCGCGTTTTGTACAACCGCTGCTCGACATTGCTGATGAGTTGCCGGATGTAAAACGAGTTGTCGTGTTCGGAACGACGCCGGAGCCGCTGAACGTGTATCCCTTCGAAGTGATTTCAGCGGCGGAATTCCTCGATGGAGCGCAGTCGCGGGAACGATCCGAACCTGGACCCTGGGACATCTCGTCGCTCATTTATACCTCGGGAACAACGGGATTATCAAAAGCGGTCATGGTGCCGTGGGGGCAGTTTCATGCGTCGCTGGAAAGTGGCTTGTTCCCGGTTGAAGAAGGGTTCGGTGCGACAACCTATAGTTTTTACCCACCGTTTCATGTGACAGGCAAGAGCGGATTTTATAATCCCGCGGCTTATCAGGGACGATCTGTGCTTCGTGAGGTCTTTTCGACCAAAGATTTCTGGACCGACGTCAAGACATACGGCGCCACGCTTTCCATCATTCTCCCACCCATGGCACACTTTCTGATGGCGGAACCCGAACGGGAAGACGACGCAGACAATCCCATGAAAACGGTGGTGATGGCACCGGTTATTCCGAACATCGATGCCTTCAAGAAGCGATTCGGTCTCGAGGTGTATACCACCTACAACATGAGCGAGATCAACTGTCCGATCGTACGGCCCGAAGAATCCTGCAACTCCAACAACTATCAAAGCTGCGGACAGGTTCGCGATGGCGTCGAGGTGCGAATAGTCGACGAGCACGATCAAGTGGTTCCGCCGCACACCAATGGCGAGATGATCGTGCGGGGCGAACCCTGGGAACTGAACGTGGGGTACTGGAACATGCCGGAGAAAACCGCCGAAGCATGGCGCAACGGGTGGTTTCATACCGGGGATGCCTTCACCTATGACGAGGATGGCAACTACTATTTTGTCGACCGGGTAAAAGACTACATCCGCCGGCGTGGTGAAAACATATCGAGCTTCGAGGTCGAATCTATCGTCAACGAATACCCGGATGTTCTCGAGAGCGGTGCGGTCGCCGTACCAGCCGATGAAAGCGAAGACGAGGTCAAGATTGCGGTGGTGCTGAAATCAGGCGTCGACTTCGATCCAGCAGACCTCATACGGTTTCTCGTTCCCCGGATGCCGCGCTTTGCCATACCGCGTTACGTGGAGGTTTGGGACGAACTGCCGACAACGGAAGCCACGGCGCGCATTCAAAAGGCGAAAATTCGCGACGCCGGTGTTTCTGATCGAACGTGGGACCGTGTTGCTGCAGGTGTCGACATACGTGGGTGAACGTCCGGAAAATGGCAGTTAGTCCTTGCATAAACCGCCGAACCGCCGTTCAATCGCGCTCCGGCCGCGACGTCGAGAAGTCCTTGGGATTACGCAACATGTGCGCCGCGCCGTGAGCGTCGCTGATGGCTGATCGTTCGCCATAAAGCCGCTCTTTCATCCACTTCATGACCTCGCGATTTCCGGCCACCCTGAGATGCGCTTCGGCGGTTTGTATCGCCGTCGTTCGAATGGCGTCGAGGGTGGCCGTCGCCTGTACGATCCCTGCGTTACGAGCATCTTGTCCGGTCCATCGTTTAGCGAGCACCACGGTTTCGTGGAACACCCCGGCAGGGATCTTGTGACGGAACAGGGCAAGTTCCGGCTCCGGAATCGTCATGCCCAATTCGACCTCGTTGGCACACAGGAACCCGCGATCTTCACGCATGATCCTGAGGTCGTGACACAACGCGATCATGAATCCCGCGCCGAACGCGTGACCGTTGATTGCAGCGACCGTCGGTACCCCGAACGTAATCAGCCGCGCGCACATCGCCATATACGCTGCACTAAACACCGCACGGTCGCCTCCGGGATGTTCACCCTTGGACCTGACCCAGTCGAAGTCGAGACCGTTAGAGAAAAACTTCTCACTATCAGATGCTGTAACCAGTGCAACCGGGCCAACGGACGCTTCAACCTCGTCGAGTGCTGCGTCGTATGCGGCAACAAACGACGTGTTCCAACGGTTTTCATCAGCTGCCATGTTGAGGATGAAAACATCCCCTTCGCGTTCGAGACGTATTAGTTGATCGCTCATGCCTTTGCCAGCTTTGCTGCTTCTTCGCGTGCGTGGCGGACCTTCTCGTTGGTCTGGTTGAATAACAGCTCGCGTCGACTCTTTTCTTCTTCCTCGGTCAACTCGCGCTCACCCAGATCCCGACCGATGCGAAAACCTTTCTCCACAGCAGGTCGTTCGCGAACCTGGTCAACCCAGCGTTTGAGGTTTGGATAAGTTTCCCACGACGCCTCGTCAATCAGCCGACCGATGAGCATCGCCCAGGGCCAGGTAATGATGTCGGCGATGCTGTACTCGGAACCTGCCAGGTATTCATTGGCCGCCAACTGCGCATCCATAACACCTGACAGACGATCGACCTCGCCAACGAACCGTTTGGTACCGTACTCGAGCTGCTTCGGGTCGCTCGTAAGGTTCTTGCCGTAGTTCTTGAAGTGGTTGGCATTACCCATCATCGGGCCGAGGTTGGCCATCTGCCAGTGGAGCCACTGAAGCACCTTGAATCTGTCGCGTGGATTCGACGGCATGAATTTCCCCGTCTTCTCGGCGAGATACTCTAAAATGGCGCCGGATTCGAAGATGGTGATCGGATCGCCGCCACCGGTGGGATCGGTATCGACGATGGCGGGCATCCGATTGTTCGGACTGATCGCGAGGAACTCGGGCTTAAACTGATCACCCCCACCGATGTCGACGGGAATGATGTTGTAATCGAGGCCACACTCCTCGAGCATGATCGTAACTTTCCAACCGTTTGGGGTTGGCCAATAGTGAACGTCTATCATGATGTTTCCTCTGAAAAGCCACAACTTTACCGGAGCGAGGGTCTGGCTACGAGTGCCGATGGCAGACGCAACCGACACGGGCTGGTATCGTGCGCAGGGCTTCAATCACCGGCATCAGGGCGTCGAACGTGTATCCTGCTTTGACGAAAAGATCCTTGCGCAGTTGCATTTTGTCGCTGCTGATCACGGTCTTCGGCGTTGTTGCGACTAGCACCTTTGCTCAGAGTCCCGATCACCGTCCCAACATCGTATTCATTCTGGTTGACGATCAGCGCTACGACGCTTTCTCATACGCTGGGCATCCTTTTCTCGAAACACCGCATCTCGACCGTCTGGCCAACGAAGGTGTCGTGTTTGCAAACGCTTTTGTCACAACTTCGTTGTGTTCGCCGAGTCGAGCTTCGATCCTCACCGGCCAGTACGCACATCGTCACCAGGTTCTGGCCAATCGGACACCGCTTGATCGCGCAACCCCGACGTTTGCCACCGAGCTCGAGAAGGTTGGCTACGACACGGCTTTTGTTGGCAAATGGCACATGGGCGCCCCGGACGACTCTCCGCGACCGGGTTTTCGCCATTGGGTTTCGTTTCCTGGCCAGGGGTCTTACAACAACCAACGGCTCAACGTAAATGGTGAACTCGTGGAGACACAGGGTTACATCACCGATCTGCTTACGGACCATGCGGTCCAATTCATCGCTACTCCTCGCGATCAACCGTTTCTTCTTTATCTTTCTCACAAAGCCGTACACGCACCTTTTACTCCAGCATCTCGGCATCAGGCGAGTTATGCAGAGCAGCACTACCCACATCCGCCAACCATGGCCAATACGGCAGAGACCTATCGAGGCAAGCCCGACTGGGTAAAAGCTCAACGTAACAGCTGGCATGGGGTGGATGGCATGTACAACGGCAGCGTCGACTTCGATCGTTTCGTTCTCGATTACGCTGAAACGTTGCGTGCGGTGGATGACAGTGTCGGTCGGATAGTGCGTGCTCTCACGGATGCGGGCGTGCTCGAACAGACGCTTATCGTATTTACTTCCGATAATGGTTTTCAGTTCGGCGAACACGGTCTAATCGATAAACGCACGATGTACGAATCATCGATTCGTGTACCACTGATCCTGCGCGGCCCGTTGGGAGCGAGTGGTGGCAGGCGCCTCACGCAGATGATCCTCAATGTCGATTTTGCTCCAACCTTCATCGAGATCGCGGGTGGAGAACAACCGAGTACGATCCAGGGCCGCTCGTTTTTACCCATATTGCGCGATTCCACAACCGCGGGACGCGATGCCTTCCTGTACGAATACTTCTGGGAGCGGGCTTTTCCGCAAACTCCGACTGTCATGGGCATTCGCACCGACCGCTATAAGCTGATGCGTTATCAGGGTATCTGGGATCGCTACGAACTGTACGACCTGCAGACGGACCCTGAGGAACGGCACAACCTGATTGGTGACTTCGTGACCACAACGGAGATAGGGCATGTCGAAACTCGCGTCCTCGGTGGGCGAACCGACGCCGAGCGTGCGTTTCTTGGATCCGGGACAAACGATCAAGGGCTCAAGGAACTCTTCTTGCGGCTATGGCTCAGGCTCGACGAGCTGATCGAGGAAACTGGAGCCGCAAACGAACCGAACTGGCTGCCAGCAAACTGATGCTCATGCAAGAGCTCGCCAAACGTAAACGGGTAAAGGGGGCCAGGTTAACTTGTAGTTCTTGAGTGTTAACCTGAACCCCGTTGTAGACCTAGCCGGGTTCTTGTATTGGCCAACCGCGACATGCAGTTTTTTCCAGCATCGACCAGTGTTCGTCTGTCGATCATGATGTTCCTGCAGTTTTTTATCTGGGGCGCATGGTACGTCACGATTGGCAACTATATGACCAGCGAAGGCATGGCGGATCTGACCCACTGGCCGTATACGGTCAATCCCATCGCGGCAATTATCGCGCCGTTTTTTCTTGGACTGGTGGCAGACCGTTATTTCGCGACAGAAAAAGTGCTGGGCTTCTTGCACATTCTGGGTGGCATCATCATGTTTCTCACACCGGCGATGGCGGGTAATCCGACCCTGTTTATCGTCATGCTGCTGCTCTACAACCTGTGTTACATGCCGACGCTGGGGCTGTCGAACACGCTTGCCTTCGCCAACATCGAAGATCGAGAAAAACAGTTCCCGCGCATTCGGGTATTTGGCACGCTCGGGTGGATCGCGGCTGGCCTGTTTGTTTCGTTTGTTCTGGCCGGGTTCACAACCGAGGATACCTTGCCGGATGTGACTGCCCTTCCCCTGTATACGACAGCCGCGGCCTCCGTGCTGCTTGGACTGTACAGCTTCAGCCTGCCACATACGCCTCCAGCGGCTGCGGGAAAAGTCTTCTCCCCGCGCGATATCCTCGGGATCGATGCGTTCAAACAACTGAAAAGCCGACCATTCATCATTTTCCTCACGAGTTCATTCCTGATCTGTATCCCGCTGGCCGCGTATTACAATTTCGCACCGATCTTCGTCAATGCATCGGATATCTCCAACCCGGCGGCAACGATGAGCCTGGGCCAGGTGAGCGAAGCGCTGTTCATGCTCCTGATGCCGCTGTTTTTCGTTCGGCTCGGCGTCAAGTGGATGTTGGTCGTGGGAATGGGCGCATGGGTTCTCCGGTATGCGTTTTTTGCGCTGGCGGCACCGATGGGTGTCTTCTGGATGATTATCGCCGGTATCCTGTTGCACGGGATCTGTTATGACTTTTTCTTCGTCACGGGTCAGATCTACGTGGACAAGAAATCGAACGCCAAAATCAGAGGACAGGCTCAGGGTATGCTGGTTCTGGTTACCTACGGGCTCGGCATGTTTGTTGGCGCGCAGATAGCAGGAAACGTCTTTAACAGTTTCCTTGCAGGGTCTGATGCGCTCACACCGGATCAGTGGCAGTCTTTCTGGTGGATTCCCGCCGTGTTTGCCGCCGCCGTCCTCATGTTTTTCGCGTACACGTTTAAGGACGAAGGTGATCGCCTCCACAGTGACGGCGAGAATGATGAGACAGCGATGGAGGGAGTAAGTGATGGATCGACGTAAATTCCTGGAAACTTCTGCGCTCGGGGTAGCAGGTATGAGTCTCCTTCCGGGTGCGCACACGGCTCCGGGTGCAACCCCTGCCGGTGCGCTGTATCGCATCTCGCTCGCACAGTGGTCGCTTCACAAAGCGCATTTCGCCGGTGAAATGACCAACCTGAAGTTTCCAGTGGTATCCCGCGAAGCATTCGGGATTGATGCAATTGAATATGTAAACACGTTCATGCGCGACGAGTCCCGTGATCCACGTTACATCACGGAGCTCAAAAACATCTGTGAGGCCGAAGGTGTCACGAGTCTCCTGATCATGTGTGATCGTGAGGGTCGGATCGGTGACCCCGACGAAGCCGCGCGCATCACGACAGTCGAGAATCATTACCACTGGATTGGTATTGGCGCGGAATTGGGGTGTCACTCCATCCGTGTCAACGCCGCGAGTGAAGGTGACTGGAACACCCAGCGTGATCTCGCCGCGGACGGCTTACGCCGACTGACCGAATTCGCTGAGGGGGTGGGTTTAAACGTCATAGTGGAAAACCATGGTGGCATCTCATCGAATGGCGCATGGCTGGCTGAGGTGATACGAACGGTCGATCATCCGCGTTGCGGTACGCTTCCTGATTTTGGCAATTTCAACATGGGTAAAGAAGAGGGCTGGTACGACATCTACCAGGGTGTAGAAGAACTCATGCCTTTTGCCAAGGGGGTGAGCGCTAAGACTCATAACTTTGATGATGCGGGTAATGAGCGTGATAAGGATTACCTGCGCCTCATGCGTATTGTCCTGGACGCCGGATACCGCGGCTACGTGGGCGTCGAATACGAAGGTAATGAAAAGCCGGAAGCCGAAGGCATCATTCTCACCAAGGCGCTTTTGGAGCGCTGCAGGGAGACGTTGACTCCACAATACGTATAGTGAATGAAGAAGTTTCCCATCCCCCTTCTTATCCTGTTACTGACAGGCAGTCAGCCTTCAACATCGGCAGAGCAAATAGCCAGCGCCCCCACGACCGGGGCCGGGTGGGTTTCCCTCTTCGACGGCAAATCATTCGAAGGCTGGCGTGGGTATGCTCAGGAAAAAATGCCCTCAGGCTGGACAATTGATGATGGTGCAATGTGCGCTTGTGAACCGGGCCCTGGCATGGATATCGTTTCTCACGATACGTATACGAGTTTTGAGTTTGAAGTCGAGTGGAAGGTCAACAAAGGCAGCAACAGCGGCATCATGTGGCATGTCGACGAAGCGGCGGGCGCCTATCCCTGGATGACTGGTCCGGAGTACCAGATTCTGGATGATGATGCGTTTGATGATGGTGCGCTCGGTGTCAACAGTGCCGCGTCGAATTATGATGTACAAGCACCCACGGAAGATGCGTCAAAGCTGGCCGGTGACTGGCAGGCTACTCGAAT
>SMWK01000169.1 GCA_004356895.1 Gammaproteobacteria bacterium | reverse complement strand
TGGACGGACGATCAAGCACGTACGTTGTACCCGCTGGGATTACCGGAACTCGTGTGCGACCCGGAAGTGTTCGTTCCCACCCAAGGCAGCTACCTGATGTGGAAGATGTTGTTCAATTCGGGTGCGGGCAAAGGCAAACGATGTCTGGACGTGGGTTGTGGAGCGGGCATCCTGACCGTCCAGTTGGCTCTGAACGGGGCCGAGCACGTGACCGCCATCGACATTCAAAAAGAAGCGGTCGCCAATACATTAACCAACGCATTCCGCAACGGTGTTTCCGATCGCGCACATGGCGAAGTTGTCGACCTGTACACTTTTGAGGCTGAGAAGCGCTACGATATTGTTGTCGCGAGTCTCTATCAGATGCCGACCGATCCGGTGGGCGAATTACGCGGTCACCGTCCCGTTGACTACTGGGGACGCAATCTTTTCGACCACCTGATTGGCCTCTTGCCGCAAATGCTGGAAGATGGTGGCGTCGCCTACCTTATGCAGATTTCGCTTCTCAGTCAGGTGCAGACAGCTCAACTCCTCCGCAAAGCCGGTCTTGTATCTCGGGTTATTGATTTCAATTTGTACAACTTTAGTCCCGTCTTTCTGGAGAACATGGAGCAAATCGAGCGTGTCGAGGAAAGCTCCGACGCCTACCATTTTACGCTGCACGATGAGCATGTGATGGTGATGTACCTGCTCGAAGTGCGACGGCAAAAGCGCACGTAACACGCCGGTGTCGATCATGTCGCTTGCGCGGTTCCTGAACTAAATCGTTCTGACCCACAACAAAATCGTCGCCACATAAAGGGAGTGAATTGAAATGACCAAAACCGCGGCCCCATTGGATCGGGAACACATGCCTTCGGACTATTCAATCTCGCTGGCTGACTACACCGGCCGCGGCACCGACCATGAGAACAGAATTCCTGAGGACTTCGGTCCGGAACAGAACATGCGCGGATTTGAATCGACCTATCGCAACATCATCGACTACATCGTCCGCATTACTTACAAAATCTGGGAAGACCGGGATGTCGAATATATTCGCGACACCTACTCAGATACCTCCGTGGTTTACGACGACTACGGTCTTCAACAAGGTTGCGAGAAAATCGTTGCGGACACGCACCATACAACCGGTGCGTACTCGAACATTCAACTCATCGCCGACGAAGTCGTCTGGGCCGGCAACGACGAGGTCGGCTATCACACGTCACATCGCACAATAATCCGTGGCACGAACGACGGCGACAGCAACTATGGGCCAGCCACCAACAAAAATATTAACGTTTTAGTGATTGCTAACTGCGTCGCGTTGGAAAACGAGATTTTTCTCGAACACGTCTTATACAACAACTCCAGTATGATCCTGCAACTCGGCCTCAACCTGGAGGACATGGTTGCTGAACTGGCCGCATCTCCCCCTCCAGGCTGGCCTCGAGATGCTGCGACCTGGGACGGATTACGATACGCAACGAGTCCTGAAACACCCATTTCCATCAGCTCTCCGACCTCTGGATTCGACGTGGACAGTTTTGCCCGTAGCAATCTCGATCGGTTGTGGAATTCACGCGACTACGACATGCTCTCATCCACATACGACGCCAAACTGGCGTTTCAAGGACCAACAAATCGGGCGTTCTCCGGCGTTGTTCCCTATCAGGAATTTCTCTCATCCATCGTCACGGCGTTTCCCGACCTCGAGCTTCAAGTCGACGAAGTTTATTGGATGGGCAACGACAACGACGGTTACCTGACCTCAGAACGCTGGAGTGCGGTGGGTACGCATAGCGGAGCCGGTATTTACGGCGCACCAACAAATCGATCAGTACAGATCTGGGGTATCACACAGCATGAGATCGTCAATGGTCGAATCGTCAAGGAATGGATGTTGTTCAACGAACTCGATTTAATGATGCAACTTGCATCCACCGGCTAGTTTTCAAATGCCTAATTATCAGGACAGCAAAGCGCTGGTGCTGAATTTTTACGAGGAACTCGAAGCCGCATCGACCGACCACATTGGGAACGTACTTAACCAATATACGAGTTCTGACTATCAATTTCGTGGTGTTCATCCGTTTAACGAAATCACCGGCGCTGACGCCGTT
This sequence comes from Gammaproteobacteria bacterium, assembly GCA_004356895.1. Classification (GTDB taxonomy): domain Bacteria; phylum Pseudomonadota; class Gammaproteobacteria; order Pseudomonadales; family Azotimanducaceae; genus SMWK01. Next base: position 8,635 of record SMWK01000169.1, on the reverse strand, counting down.
GCGGACACGCTCTGGAAACCGCTGAGCCGCGCCTTTACACCAATGATGCGCCGCCTGGACATATTCATGGCGGGTACCAATGGTGATGGTACCGAGTGGGTCACGAGCATGGGCAAATTCATGGGGTTGTTCGACAATGACTGGCTGGGCATTCCTTCTACTGGAAAGATTACTTTTCTGCCCTATGTCGAATTCAATCGAATCAGTGATGGAAAAATATGCGAGTCAGCATTCTTTTGCGACATCATCAGCATCATGAAACAGGTGGGTCTAAACCCGCTGCCGATGCAGACTGGCGCCGAGATCATCAATCCAGGTCCTCGAACTCATGACGGATTACTGTTTGATGTTCAAGACGACGCGGAATCTGTAAAAACTCAGGAGCTTGTCAACAGAATGTGCGCTGACCTGGTATCCGATGGATTGGAGTCGTCATCGAAAACTCTCACCGAGACCTGGCATGAGGACATGATCTGGTTCGGCCCGAGTGGTATAGGCGCGACCTATACGCTCGAGAGATATCAAGTGCAGCATCAGGGACCATTCGGCGCAGGTCTTGCGAATATCGTTTTCAATGGGCACGACTGCAACATTGCCGAGGGTAACTACGCCGGGTGGTTTGGCTGGCCAAGCCTGACGATGAACCCTGGAAGTGGTTTCATGGGGCTTCCAGCATCGGACAGGAAAATCGATATGCGTCTGGTCGACATGTACCGCCGATCTGGCGATAAACTCGCCGAGAACTGGGTATTTATCGATCTGCTTTACTGGATGATGCAGCAGGATGTAGACGTACTTGAACGCTCGAGACAAATATTGCGCCGCTAGATCGAGATGTAGTAGAGAAAAACAAATTGAAACAAAAAGAACGCCAGCAGGATGTAGGAGCGTTTCTCGAACTTACCCGGTAGAATATATACGCCATCTTCCTTGATTCGACCTTCTGCAATCAGTTGCTTTCGTTGTCCCGCATACGTGAATTCCGCGATAGCCTTTTTCTCCCAGCCCGTCAAAGAGCTGACAACGTAGGCCACGATACAAGTAACTATCAAACCCAGCGGGCTTTTCCAGCCCCAGTCGAATTCATACTGGTAGTCCATGTACGCAACAACGAAAATACCGGCAATAAATCCTATACATATACCGATTTCGTTTGTTCTTCTGCTGAACATCGCCATCACGATTACCCCGAAGATTGCTCCGGTTAGATACGATGTGTACTCACCCATTAACGCGACCAATGGGGATTTGGGATCGTCTCCCATGAAGTAGACGAAAATGGCGGTGAACACGCCAAAAGCCAGAGTTATCAATCTCGACACAAACATCGAGGCAGTATCACCGCGATTTTTCAACACCCATCTTTCGTGTATATCTTTTACATACACAGTGGTCATGGAGTTGAGCAGTGAATCTATCGCTGCCATGGAAGCTGCAAATATCGCAGACACAATGATGCCAAAAACGCCAATGGGCACATGGTCGATAATGAAATCGACCATGATCGTGTTGGGATCTGAAAACGCCTTGCCTTCGTAAAATATAAAGAGGATCAATCCCAACGTCATGAAGATGAAAAACTGTGTATTGAGTAATACACCACTGAACCAGAAGGAGTACTTAACATCCTTCATGGAACGTGCGGTGAAAATTCGTTGTACCTGGGACTGGTCCGCTGACCAATACTGCATGTGCAGAATGCCGTAGCCCAATATGGACACCCAGACGCCGTTGTTGATGGCAAGACTCCAGGAAAAATCCAACGAATCCAATTTTCCGGCTTCTCGGACGATATCCAGTCCGTTGACAAACCCGGTATCGGTCCCTGCTATGGCAATCCCAAAAATGACCACGCCGCCAAGCCAGAGTATCGCCATCTGTGAAACATCAGTCCAAATGACAGCCTTAATGCCCCCCATAACCGTATAGATAACGGCAAAAACCAGAATGGTCGAACTGATGACGAGGTTACTCAATCCTGTCAGGGCATTGAGTACCAGCGATGGGACAAGAACCATAACGCCTATGAGCATGGTTGAAGTGAAAAGAAAACCGATCGCAACAAAAGTTCTTGCGATACCACCAAACCTGGATTCCAGGTATTGATAAACGGAAATAATCTTCAGGTTGTATACAAAAGGAATAAAAATTCCGGAACAAATGAGCATCACCAGGGGGATGTTTATGACGATAATGAAAGCCCGCAAACCATCCTGATAGACCCATCCTGGTGCGCTGATGAATGCTGCTGCACTGGTCCAGGTTGCGATGATTGATATCCCGATGGGGAACCAGGTTAGTGATCTTCCTCCGGTGAAATAGTCATCCTGGGTAGTATTTTTTCCACTGGCACGTTTGCCGATGTATACCAAGGCACAGAAGTAGACGACAATTATTGCGACATCGATAATGTCTATGGTTCGCATACTCTCAGTCATGAAGAATTCACCCTTCGCTTAACCTTGCCAGCGGATCAATTCCTAGCTGATTCAGCACGCCCAGATCGTCGACCATAACCCAGTTTTCCGACAACTTGCCATCTTTCACCAGCCAGAAGTCCGAATAACGCATGCGCACCGGCTTACCGGTTGGGGGAATCCCCATCCACTCTCCCTGGTGATGTCCCGTCAAGAACCCTGTTGCCGACACCCAGTTCTCATTGGCCACCTGAATATCATCCTTGACGTGATAATCGGGAAATGCCTTATAGAACGGCTGTAGAACTTCATACTTGAAGGCTTCGAGGCCGTGTACATCCCCAAAACCGGGAGGACCGTGCCAGATCATATCCTCGTGCCAGAATTCATTGTGGGCTTCGAGATCCTGTGCGTTCAGTGCTTCATACATTCTGATCACCAGGTCTAAATTATAGTCAGCGGACATGAACAATCTTCTCCATAAAAAAATCCCGGACTTACGCCTGGCTAATGTTGACTCTACGGTCGTACCAACCCATATCCAGCCTGTTGGTACCGATACCGTAATCGTCGATGCGCGCACGCATCACATAGTTGCCTGGAGCACGTGGATGCCACACATGGCTCCACAAAGTCCACGGCTGGTTATGTTGCATCGCCGGGCAAATCGTTACGGGTAGGTACTTCTCACCGGGGTTAAAACGCAGGGTGAGATGTTTAACAGGCCGTTGACCTCCCCACAATATGCCGATGACCCGGTAACTCGTTCTGCCACCAACTTGCCACTGCTCCACACGCACGGGCATAGCGGCTTGGTCGGCCAGTGCTGGTGAAAAGTGGCGGGCGAGGTCCGGCACGCCCTGTTGATGCGTACGTTGCGCAAACTCCTTCATCTGCGCCGTGGCTGGCTCAGCCTTGTCAACCAGGCGTAGTTCGTTAACCCATTTAATAGCAGTGCAGCCGTACCAGCCAGGCACTAACAAGCGCAGCGGCGCGCCGTGATCGGGGGACAACGGCTCACCGTTCATATGAGTGGCAAGAAATGCGCCCGCCTCCCGCAATTGCGCCAAAGAAAAAACCCAACTGGCACCGGGGGTGGAATACCGTGAGGCAGAAGCGTGTCGATCGAAACCGGATACCAATAGTTGGGTCGCGTTGGCGTCAGGCGAGACTAATTTTAATAAGTCTTCAATCAATATCCCGCGCCAACTGGCGGCGCTCATTAGCGCAAAACCTTCACCCCAGTTTCCAGAACATTCCAAAACCAATGCACCCTGGGGCTTTACCAGTGGCAGTAGCCGTGTCATGGACAGTTGCTTGCTTTGCTTAAGCGAGTCAAGTAAATCACCAATACGCAACTGCCAGGGCTGACGCTGCTTAAGCCCGTCAGGCGCCATGGTGCGGATAAAAAACTGCTGGTTGGACATTAGTGGTTTGTCTGCAGTGATCAATGAAAGATCCGCATGCAGCCGACCATCCCAGCCTTGCTGAGAACGCTGGTGATAGCGCGTACGCTTTTCGTCTTCAAAGCGCAAAGTACGTATGAGCTTGCCACCTGACAGCGCTTGATCGCAGACCAGCTTCGCTTCGCCTAGTACCGATTCCCAACCCATGGCCAGCGCCGTACTCGCGACCACTGTACCGCGTAATAACCCGCGGCGAGTGATAGCCATTGCCAATGGGCGCCTATGTGTTTTGTATTTCTGCGCTCTGTGCATTTACTTGTTAACTTCAGCATATCGGGTCTTAAATTCTTCAGCAAGTTCAGTTGCTTTTTGCTTGTCTTCTGGTCCCATTAGTTTGATCAAGCGTGCCCTGTTTTTGATCGCTTCGTCATCGCCTCCTTCCGCAGGCATATTGATCCAGGCATAAGCCTGGACATAATCCAGTGGAACGCCTCGCCCTTGTGCAAACAACAAGGCGTATGCATGTTGTGCTTGAAGGTGACCTTGGATAGCAGCCTCTTTGAACCAATACGCAGCCTTGGTACTGCTTTGCTTAACGCCAGCCCCGTTAAGGTAAAACTGGCTCACTTTGAATATCGAATGGAGGTGGCCAAGTTCGGCAGCTCGAAGGAAATAATCAAAGGCTTTTTGGTCATCCTGATTAACGATATCTCCGTCTAGATACATTGCACCAAGTGTTGCAATCGACAGGATATAGCCATTGTCAGCGGCGTCTTCGAGCAAACCCAATGCTTTGGCACTGTCCTTTTCAACGCCATGACCTTGATAGTAAAGGTTCGCCAGGAAGTGTTTTGCCTCTAGATCTCCCTGACCAGCTTGACTCTGAAACAATTCACTCGCCTTAACGTAATCTCCACTTTCATAAGCTTCTTTGGCTTGTTCAACTCTTACGTAGCTACTTGCATCTGTGCGCAGTTCCAGCGGTTTGTTAGTTGTCAGTTCATCGACCGAACGTGTCGAAATACTCCTATGAGTTATTTGAAAACTCGCGCTGTCGATTACTACTGGCTCATAGTTTTCGGTAAAAAACGATTCGGCAAGTTTCATCTGCTGCAGCACTACCTGCTTTGGGATTTTTCGATAGACCAACTGCACCGTTCCGCTAACCCCACCGCGTAACACTTCTGCCGGAAATTTTTCGATCCGCACCTCGTGTGGGCCGAGCGTCGTGTCTTTTGCAGAAAGGAGCGGTTTGTCGCCTTGTGTTTCGCGGCCTCTCGAGTTCAGGGAATCGAACGAATTGGACCACGCGCTACGGTAACTTCGTACCTCGCGCCGAAGTACACTCCCTTCTGGACCGATAATCTCAATCTCAAGATTTAGTTCGGCGAGGTGCGCACCATTGGAAGGAAAGTTGTGTCCAACAGTCAAGTTGCGGACGCTGATCTGAAGCATGCTCGATGCATCGGCCATCATAACCTCCACCTGGGCCGCCGATTGCAACATTGGAGAGTTTGCGTGCCCGCCGTAAAATCGGTGAGAGGCATGAGTCGAGCGCCGCTGAGTCAAACCGGGTACGTCGGTTGCAGGGCCCTCTTGTTGAGGCATGTGGCAGTTCGCACAACCGACGCCCGCCTTGGCGAAATCACTGTTCTTCCATTCCTCAAAGGTGTTTTCCAACGGAATCCCATCGGAACTTAAATCGAGATGACATAAGGCGCAGAGGCTCGAGTCGGCAAATACGGAACTCACCTCCGTCGGATGTGCGGGTGAGTCGATGCCAGCCGTTGGCCCGTAAATTGTGCCGCTGGAACTCAACTCTGCTATGTGGATATGGGTACGGCCTTCGCTTACTTCAGCGACGTCTTCGCTTACTTCAGCGACGTCTTCGCTGACTTCAACGACGTTGACTGCCGCGACTCGGTGACAAAAATCGCAGGTGACGCCCTCTCTAGTCTCTGCGCGGTCACCGGCGACGTCCTGATACAGAAACCCCAGGGGGGCGTGACAGCGAAGGCAGTTTCGCGCCGTAGTCGTCCCGTTGCGCTTGTCGGAAATCGTTCTGTAAGCGTAGATGGCCTGAAAGGTCGCATTAGAAAATGAACGGGCCATCCACGACTCGCTCCATTCATCATACACGCGAGAGTGACAGGCACCGCAAGCCGCGGCCGCTCTAAACGCCACCCTTGCACTCTCTTCGCTCTGCATCTGGGGGGCTTCGGCTGCAATGCCTGGGGACGCAAAAAATATTGCCCACAGCAATGGAATGAGATACTGACAGATGACTAGCAGCCTGTTGGAAAACATGCTGCTAGCTTCTGGCCATGGATGGCCAAGCGCAAATCGAGCACGCAAGTGCTTGATTTGTTGTCGGGTCCCACAGGCCACGGATGGCCTGTGGGTGAAAAAGGATTCGCCAGAATCATTTTTCAACAAACTCCTAGTGTGCTTGTTGGAGCACCTCTATTAAAGGCCGTAGATGTTTTTCGTAAGGTTTCCATCTATCCATTGAGTTCTCAAAAATGGGCTGCCTGACTTGAATGTTGCTGGGGGTCATAACGGAACGTACGTTGGTATGGAAATCCAAACACTTTTCATCCCACGCAAGATCAAGATAGTCGATTAACTGTTTACTGATTCTTTCTTGGTCCATCACCAATTCTTCATACTTAACGGTGAATATCTCGCCGGGGAAAAGGTTTTCCCAATAGGACATCAAGCGCTGATAGTTCAGATAATATTTACCTAGCTCGGCCAGCTCGAAAGAGCACTTCAAACCTGTGAAATAGTGAAAAAACAGCGAGACGCAGGTGTCTAGAGGGTTGCGTTGACAGTGGATAATACGGGCTTGCGGGAACAGGGTCTTGATAAGGCCAATTCGTAAAAAGTTCCCCGGCAATTTGTCGGTAATGCGGGAAGCGCCAGGGCAGTGAAGCTCTAATGATTGCAGATAACGCATAGAATATTCTTCCGCCATGTCCTTATCGAAAAGAGACATACAGTCCGGATAGGAGAGTCGGGGGTTTTGCGCTTGTAAAACCCCCGGCGGGTCGTATTTGAGTTGCTGAATAATAGAGAGGGTTATCTCGGGAATGCCCTGGAGTTCACCAGCCCCATAAACTGACCCATGACTGGAAACGATTTGCTCAACCAACGTGCTGCCAGATCTGGGCATACCCAGTATGAATATCGGTAATTGCGACGTGGATCCGAACTTAGCCTTACGTTGAAAAAAGCGTTTGGAATAGACTTCGGTTACTTTGTCTACGTTTTGACTATTTTCCTCGGCGTCATAGACGAAGGTTTTGCGGTGCAGGGTATTGGCCTTGAGGAAATGATCAAAGGCTTCATCAAAAGACTCGCTGCTTTTAAAAATGTTGCCGAGCGCAAAATGGCAGCATATGGCGTCGCCAATGGGCAACTCAGGGTCATGGAGGAGTTTTTCGATAACGGGTATCAGCGCTTGCTCAGGCCTTATCATCGAGATGTGATAGTACAGCGCGCCACAATCAGGCTTGATCTTAAGGTGGTGCTTTAATCGCTCTATAGCCAGTTCTGCCTGGCCCAGGCCTCTGAGAGTTCGCGCGAGTATAATATGAGCCTCGGTCTCATCGGGTTTAAGCTCTACAACCCGTTCGAGTTGAACTAATGCTTCCTCGGCTCTGCCCAACTCCCGCAGTACTTCCGCAAGTTTAATCCGTGCAGGAATGTAATCCGGGCGCAAGCTCAGCGCCCGTTCATAATACTCTATCGCCTTTGTTGTCTGACCTGTTCTCTGGAGCGAAGCCCCCAGGTGCCTATGGATCTGAACGTCGTCAGGCCGCATTGACAAGGCCTGCCGATACAGCGGGATTGATTGTGTATATCGGTGCAGCCCATGGAAGACGTTGGCTAAGTTTATGATTGTTGCTGCATCATCGGCTTGGACCGCAAGGGCGCTCTGATAAGGCTTAATCGCCTCTTCCAACCGCTGCACCTTGGTATAGGCATCCCCTAACGCTTTGTGCACTGCCGCATTATCATTGGTCACAGTGATGGACTTTTTATAATGCCGAATGGCACGTTCGGTGTGCCCCAGTTCCTTATGTACTAAACCTAACGTGTAGTGGACTTCGGCATCGTCAGGCTTGAATCCCAGATACTGTTGGTAGTGCTCAACCGCCGTTTCGAACTCACGTTGCTGATGGGCAATCCAGCCCAGAATCAGCAGGGCGCCGGGGTATTGACGTTTGCGCAGTATCTGCTGACAAATACCCTGAGCTTGCTGCAGGCGGCCTTCCTTGAAGTGCTGTAATGCCTCGCGGGAAAGCGTCGGGCTGTCTTCATTTTTTTGCGGCATAACTTGTCGGTTGTATGATGGCTTTATGGGCAAACTAATTTGCCTGTTGCAGTACTTCGATCAACGGCTGTAGATGTTTTTCGTAGGGTTTCCATCGATTGATTGAATTTTTGTACATCGGCTGGCGGACTTGCATATTACTGATGGTCCTCACATCTCGTTCGTTGTTATGAAAATCCAAACACTTTTCGTCCCACGCAAGGCCTAGATAGTCGATTAATTGTTTGCTGACCCTTTCCTGGTGCATCACCAGTTCTTCATACTTGACGGTAAATATCTCACCGGGGAAAAGGTTTTCCCAGTGGGACATTAAGCGCTGATAGTCCAGGCAATATTGACCTAGCTCGGTCAGCTCAAACGACCACTTCCAATCTTGCATATAGTGAAAAAATATCGAGATACAGATGTCTAAGGGGTTGCGCTGACAGTGGATAATACGCGCGTCAGGGAACAGGGACTTGATAAGGCCTATT
>SMWK01000168.1 GCA_004356895.1 Gammaproteobacteria bacterium | reverse complement strand
CACACCCTTGCAACCGTACTAAATCTCGCAAAAACACCGATTGAATTGCAACGACTGCACGGTATGGGCGAACTGCTCTACACTCAGGCTGCCGAGCAACTCGAGACGCTGCCACAGGTTCGCGTGTACGCGCCAATCGGGCCACACAAACATCTGCTCGCGTATCTGATTCGCCGCTTGTTGGAAAACGGCGCCAACAGCTCATTCGTAAACCGCTTTCTGGATGCCGAGACTTCCGTGGACAACTTGGTTATCGATCCTAAAAAAAGCGTTGCAACGGCGCGTGCGTCTCCAAGGGAAGCACCGATTCCGACACCTCCAAACCTGTACGTTCCCGAACGAGCGAACTCACCCGGATACGATCCCCAGGATCCAGACCACCTGGATTCTATCGTCTCCAACATGGCGCCATTTGCACTTCACCAGTGGGGGAAGATCGCGTCGACCGGGGTGGTCGTGGTCAATCCAGGGCGCAACGATGACATCGTCGGGCACTATCGGGTTGCCAAACCGGCCGACATCGATTCCGCGCTGACGGCATGCGTTCATTCCCAACCCGCCTGGAACGCGCTCGGTGGCCGAGAGCGTGGAGTCATCTTACGGCACATTGCCCGAGGCTTCGAAGAACAACACGGCGAACTCATGGCGCTACTCGTGCGCGAAGCCGGAAAAACTCTCAACGACGCGTTAACTGAAATCCGGGAAGCCTGGGATTTCTGCCACTATTACGCCCACCAGGCGGAACTTCACTTTGAGGATCCACAGGTGTTAGCCGGACCAACGGGGGAATCAAACCTTCTTCACCTGCAGGGGCGTGGTACTTTTTTGTGCATCTCTCCCTGGAATTTTCCCCTTGCCATCTTCACCGGGCAGGTTTGTGCGGCGCTGGCCGCTGGAAACAGCGTTGTTGCGAAACCTTCCGAGCAGACGACGCTCATAGCCATGCGCGTCGTCGAACTGATGTATGCCGCCGGTGTACCAAGTTCCGTGTTATGTCTGCTGGCTGGTCAAGGCGGTGTCGTAGGTCGAGCACTTGCCGAAGACGAGCGCGTATCAGGTGTCGCTTTCACTGGCTCTACGGCAACCGCCAAACTCCTGCAAAAAACTCTGGCGGATAGATCCGGCGCGATCGCGCCGTTGATTGCCGAGACAGGTGGGCAAAATGCCATGATCGTGGATTCCACCGCCATGATCGAACAGGTGGTGGACGATGCCATAATCTCGGCATATGGTTCTGCCGGCCAACGCTGCTCCTCATTGCGTGTGTTGTATCTACAACACGACATCGCAGACGATGTATTGGACATGTTCAAAGGTGCGATGGACGCACTCGTTGTTGGCGATCCATGGTCACCCAATACGGACATCGGACCGATCATCGACAAACTCGCACTCACTCGATTGCAGCGCCACGCCGATGCGCTCGCCGCACATTGCCTGCACAAAACCATTTTGCCGGATAGTTTGCACGGCCACTACATTGCACCACACTTGTTTGAGCTCAAATCGATCAAGGAACTTACCGAGGAAAATTTTGGCCCCCTGTTACATGTCGTGCGTTATCCACGCGAGCAGCTCGAGCAAATTCTGGCAGAGCTGGGCGCGACCGGCTACGGTCTTACGCTGGGAATACACAGCAGGAATAACCAATTCATCGATCGGGTCTGGGACACATCGAGCGCGGGTAACGTCTATGTAAACCGCAACATGATCGGTGCGGTGGTTGGCGTGCAGCCTTTCGGGGGTCAGGGATTATCCGGGACCGGACCCAAGGCCGGGGGTCCGCACTACCTGCAACGCTTCGCGAGTGAACGCACGTTAACCAACAACGTTGCTGCGATCGGCGGTAATGTGGATTTGCTCACCAGGTAAGTTTGGGGTCTTAAAACATCCGTATAGCCATGGACTGCGATGTAGATTGCAAAGTTAGCGTTGAACCACCGACATCTATTTCCACCGTGATCGAAGGAGCCCCTTCCTGCACGGCAACCTCGAGACCCAACGACGTTAACGTCGCGGCAAGTTCCACTGCCTGTGGCAAGGTGATGTTCAGCCCACGGAAGGCGCCGGCCGACGGGTTGTGAGCCGCCGGGTGGGGACAATTGAGCCAGTCGATAAAAAATGGGAACGTGCCTGCATAACCAGACGCATCGGGAAACAGCAGATCCCACTCCAGGAGATTGCCTTCCGGGGTTGCACGCCGGGTACGCACCGGACCGCGACACGCGAAACCACGTTCCGCTAATTCACGGGACGGTACACCGAGATCGGTCGAGCCTACCGCCCAGGTGATCAGTGCGCATGATTCAAGCGTTCCGAGCCGCTCACCAAAAGTACCTTCGAGCCGTTGCTCTGGATCGGGCGCGATGATCTCGAGGTAAACCGCTTCGCCCAAAGACAACAGTGCGTTGCGCGTGCCGAGACCCGGATGAGACCCACCTAACGCCGCCTGCACACCGAACAATCTCTGCGCTTCGCGTATCCCCTCATCGAGGTCGGGTGCGCCCCACATAAAATGATCGATCTGCAAGTTAATCATGACACCTTTGCTTCTGATTCTTGTTCGAACAATCCGTACAATACGGCCTTTCGAGGGGAGAGTGACAATTCTGGGGGAGCCTATGGAGAATGATAATAACAAGAACTATTGGCGTGCCAATCTGAAAGTGTCCGCTATTTTGCTGATCATCTGGTTCACCGTTTCCTTCGGGTTCGGCATTCTGCTCGTAGAACCCCTGAACCAGATCGCATTTTTCGGATTTAAGCTCGGCTTCTGGTGGGCACAACAGGGTGCCATATTCGTATTCGTCATTCTCATTTTCGTCTACGCAAGAATCATGAAACACATCGATAGGAAGTTCGGTGTGCAAGACGAAGAGGATTAGCGGCACATGGATGTACAAACGCTAACCTATCTATTCGTGGGCGGGAGCTTCGCACTTTACATCGGCATCGCCGTCTGGTCGCGCGCCACCTCAACCGAAGAGTTCTACATTGCCGGTGGGCACGTGCATCCGATTGCCAACGGCATGGCAACGGCGGCCGATTGGATGAGTGCGGCATCGTTCATCTCCATGGCAGGCATCATCGCGTTCATGGGTTATGACGGTACCGTCTACCTCATGGGTTGGACCGGCGGCTACGTACTCTTAGCCCTGCTGCTCGCGCCCTATCTGCGCAAGTTCGGCGAGTTCACCGTTCCCGATTTCATCGGTAGCCGCTACTACTCCAACACGGCGCGGGTTGTCGCCGTCATCAGTCTCATCCTGATCTCTTTCACCTATGTCGCGGGGCAGATGCGTGGCGTCGGCATCGTGTTTTCCAACTTCCTCGATGTTCCCATCGACGTCGGCGTCGCGATTGGGATGGCGGTGGTGTTCATGTATGCCGTACTCGGGGGGATGAAAGGCATCACCTATACGCAGGTAGCTCAATACTGCGTGATGATTTTTGCCTACCTCGTCCCGGCAATATTCATCTCAATGCTCATCACTGGCATTCCCATACCACAACTGGGTCTGGGTGCAGAAGTCGCGGACGGTTCCGGCCTCACCGTGCTGGACAAGCTCGACAGCACCCTCGTCGAACTCGGCTTCGGTCCTTATACAGACGGTAACAAAGCCACCATCGACGTGTTCGCCATTACCCTCGCCTTGATGATTGGGACGGCCGGCCTGCCCCATGTGATCGTGCGTTTTTTCACCGTGCCGAAGGTATCGGACGCAAGGAAGTCGGCGGGTTATGCCCTATTGTTCATCGCGGTGCTCTACACCACTGCACCGGCCGTTGGCGCGTTTGCGCGGCTCAACTTCGTCGATACCGTGCAAGGCAGACAATATTCGACCATCGACTCGTGGTTCAAAAACTGGGAGCGGGTGGGGTTGATCGGTTGGCTCGACAAGAACAACGACGGCATCATTCAGTACGCACCGGGTGCCCCGTTCGAGGGCGCACCGCGTTTTTCGAACGATCCCGGCCCGTCAGGTGAACGCAAGGTGCTCAATGTACCAACAACCAACAGCAACGAAGTATATGTAGATCGGGACATCATGGTGCTGGCCAATCCGGAAATCGCCGGGTTGCCAGACTGGGTGATCGCCCTGGTGGCAGCAGGTGCGTTGGCGGCTGCGTTGTCCACCGCCGCCGGGCTCCTGCTGGTAATTTCCACCTCAATATCACACGACCTGTTGAAGAAAACGATGGCCAAAGGTCTCAGCGACCGCCAGGAGCTGTTGTATGCCCGCATATCCGCCGCTACCGCTATCGCAATCGCCGGTTACCTGGGCATCAACCCGCCCGGGTTTGTTACCCAGGTAGTCGCATTTGCGTTTGGGTTGGCAGCGGCTTCGCTCTTTCCCGCCATACTCATGGGCATTTTCTCCAAGGGTATGAACAGGGAAGGGGCTATTGCCGGTATGGTTGTGGGGCTGGTTTTCACCTTCGGCTACATTTTCTACTTCAAATTCGTTGCACCGGCGGACAACAACGCGGAGCATTGGTGGTTCGGAATTTCTCCAGAAGGAATTGGCGCACTAGGCGCAGTTTTCAACTTCTCGGTGGCGTTTGTCGTCAGCCGGTTCGGTAAGCCCGTACCCAGCGAGGTCGAAGCGATGGTCGAAAACATACGCATCCCGAAAAGTACACCCCCCGAAAGCACCTTAGCCTCGACTACCAACTGAGGTAACAAATGGCCCACATCAAGACGATTCACGACCTGGTCGGCAAGGAGGTAGGTGTCACCCCATGGATCGTGATCGATCAGGAGAAGATTGATAATCACGCGCATAACACCGGAGACGATAGCTGGATACACATCGACCCCGATCGCGCTGCAAAAGAAACCCCCTTCGGGAGCACGATCGCGCAGGGCTTTCTCCTGCTGTCCGTCCTACCCGATATGACCAAATCCCTGACATTGCCGACGGAAGGTGTTGCTTACTCCGTAAACTATGGCTTCGATCGGGTGCGCATCGTGCAGCCGGTGACCGTGGATTCTCGAGTACGCGGGCGATTCGAGCTTAAAAAGGTGGTGTCCAAGGGTCACCACGGGTTACTCGCTTATCTGGACACGTCCATCGAGATCGAAGGAGATGACATCGCCCCCGCCCTTGTCGCAGAGTGGCTGGAGTACATTCGCCTTGAGGAATAATTAGTGTCCTGTCCCACAGATAAGTTTGCCCGTTCACTGGTCTAAAAGGAGACGATTCATGGCGGAAGCTTCGAACCAACGAATCGCGTACTACAACGGCGAGTATTTGCCAGAGGGTGAGATACGTATTCCTTTCCGGGACCGCGGTTTCCTCTACGGTGACGGTGTATTTGACATGACTCGCACCTTCAACGGAAAAATTTTTAAAATTCGCGAGCATATCGAGCGCCTCTATCGATCGTTGAAGGCGTTACGAATCGACGCAGGATTGACGCCTGCGCAGATGATCGAGATAAGTCAGGAAGTGCTCAAGCGTAACGTGCATTTTCTCGACGAGAGCTGTGACTACTGGGTGGCACAACGCATATCTCGAGGACTTCATGCAGTCGGAGACGAAGGCTGGGAGCAGGACGGTGCAACCGTCATCGTGGAGTGTTTGCCGTTACCGTTAAAAGCCCGGGCAGCCTATTACCGAGACGGTCTCGATCTGGTGTTGTCTCCCGTACGGCGAACCGCTCCAGACGCATTAACCCCGAGGGCTAAGACGCTCAATTATCTCAATTTGATCAACGCCAATATGGCGGTACAAAGCCCATCGGAAAACGCTTACACTATTTTGCTCGACGTCAACGGCAATCTCTGCGAAGGCCTGGGCGCAAATATCTTTCTCGTTAAGGACGACGTTTGCCTTACACCGCGCGAGCAGTTTGTGCTGCCAGGTGTCTCACGCGCCTGCGCGATCGAGCTCGCAGAAAAGCTCGGCCTACATGTCGTCGAAAAAGATCTGGATCTGCACGATGCCTACAACGCCGACGAGATATTCTTAACGTCCACCAGCCTGTGTATCGTACCAGCGATATCTTTTTGCGGTGCTACCGTCGGTGAGGGAAATATACCAGGTCCAATAACAAAACAACTCACCAGCGCTTACATGGAACTAGTCGATTTCGATTTTGTTGCGCAATACTTGCGATACCTGGAATAAAACAATATTTTGTCAATGTTCGAAAATGCGGTGACTCAACGCCCGGTTGAACCCGGGTGCTCGAGCCAACGGGCCTCCCAGCCGACATCCGGTTGATCCCAGGCATAACGCCAACTGCTGCCGAAGCGTTCATCGTAGACGACGGCCTTTACCGGTTTGCGTTTAACCGGCCCCTGTTTGTCCACCGGGTAGCCGATCGGCAACACGCAATAGATTTCGTTGTTTTCCGGAATGTCGAGCATTTTGCGCAACTCCTCTCCACCACGCAGTGGGAAGTTGAACACGGAGCCCGCAAGTCCAAGACCACGCGCGGCCAGCAGGAGATTCTGCACGGCCGGGAAGGTGCTGCCTCCGGGGGTGCCATGGCGACCGCGCAGTCCGCACACGACAATCACAACAGGTACTTCGGCCAGATGGGCGACTAGGTGCTCCACACTCCTCAGCGACAACCGTTGCGAGCGCGGCAACTTATCGATACTCCCCGGTTCATCCTCGTAACGAGTCTGATAACGTTGCCACGGACCTTGAGACCACTGCTGCATGTGCTGGAGAGCTTCACGGGATCGAACGAGGACGAAGCGCCAATCCTGGGCATTCTGTCCAGATGGGGCACGAATTGCCGCATCGAGCATCTGGAACAACACCTCATCCGATACGGGATCTGGCTTGAATCGACGCAACGCCCGGGTTGAATATATGGTGTGAAACAGCCCTGGATCCTCAACTGTCATATGTCTCCATCCTTCGAAAATCTCTTAACATCTCGCAATTCCGAGCAAGCAAGGGTCGTGCTCGACCGGCAACTGCTTGCGCACGAACCAGCATACGCTGACTATAGAGTACGCGCGTGGATTTACGCTTAGGGTCTTTGAGGGTAACGAATATGACTAATAAAAGGAGTTCTTGTGAGCGGCGATGACAACCTGGCTTTATTCTGCGATTTTGAGAACGTTGCCCTCGGCGTAAGAGATGCGAAGTACGCCAAGTTCGACATTCGACCGATTGTCGAGCGACTGCTCCTCAAGGGAAGCATCGTCGTCAAGAAGGCCTATTGCGACTGGGAGCGTTACAAGGAATTTAAAGCGTTGATGCACGAATCTGCCTTTGAACTCATCGAGATTCCCCACGTACGTCAATCCGGCAAAAACTCGGCGGACATTCGCATGGTCGTCGACGCACTCGACCTGTGTTACACGAAAGAACATATCGACACTTTCGTGATCATCTCCGGTGATTCCGATTTTTCTCCCCTGGTGAGCAAGCTGCGGGAAAACGCGAAGACCGTCATCGGTATCGGTGTAAAAAACTCGACTTCCGATCTGCTGATGAACAACTGCGACGAATTTATTTTCTACGACGATCTGGTTGCCGAGCGGGAGTCTACAAAAAAGCGCCAGCGACGCAAAACACGTTCCAAGGCGACTGCAGCGAAGAAGGGTGTCGATAAAACCGAAGAATCCAAAACTCACGACGATCCCACTCAGGAAGCAATCGATCTTGTCCTGGAAACAACTGAAGCGCTGTACGCCGAGCGCGGCGACCGTGCCAAACTCTGGGGATCCATGATCAAACAAACGTTGAAACGCCGACGACCGGGGTTTAACGAATCGTTTTATGGATTCAGTTCTTTCAGTGATTTACTTGAAGAAGCACAAACGCGCGGTCAGCTCGAACTGGAGATGGACGAACGCTCTGGTGGTTATGTAATCCTCAGAGTTCCACGGCGATAAATATTTCCTAAACCTAACCGTATTTCGCTTTCGCCTCCCGACGCCGGGCATGTAACAGGGGCTCGGTATAACCATTCGGCTGGTCGAGCCCCTTGAGGATGAGATCACATGCCGCCTGAAAGGCAATATTGTCAGCAAAATTCGGCGCCATGTTGCGGTAGCTGTCATCTTCAGCATTCTGACCATCAACGACGGCGGCCATACGTTGCAACGTTTCCAACACCTGCTCGGTCGAGCAGATGCCATGGTGAAGCCAGTTGGCGATATGCTGACTCGCGATGCGCAAGGTCGCGCGGTCTTCCATAAGCCCAACGTTGTTGATGTCCGGTACCTTCGAGCAGCCAACCCCTTGATCGATCCAGCGCACCACGTATCCCAGGATACCCTGTGTGTTGTTGTCCAACTCGGTCTGCACCTCGTCTGCCGACAGGTTCTCTCCTTTTAACAGCGGAATGCGCAGGATCTCATCAAGACTTGCCGGGGTACGCGAACTCAGCTCCACCTGCCGATCTGCCACAAGCACCTGGTGGTAGTGCATCGCATGCAGTGTCGCGGCGGTGGGTGACGGCACCCAGGCCGTGTTTGCACCGGATTGAGGGTGACCAATCTTGACGGCCAGCATCTCCTTCATCTCGTCGGGTTTTGGCCACATCCCTTTACCGATCTGGGCAACACCACTAAACCCGGCCGCAAGACCGCTATCGACGTTCGCGTCTTCATAAGCTTTGATCCAGGGTTCTTCCTTGATCCGCTCTTTGGGTAAAAACGCACCAGCTTGCATGCTCGTGTGGATCTCGTCACCGGTACGATCTAGAAACCCGGTATTGATGAATACGATCCGTTCCCTGGCGACGTTGATGCAGGCTCGTAAGTTGACCGTGGTGCGACGCTCTTCGTCCATGATGCCCACCTTCATCGTATTGGTCGGCAAACCAAGCACCTGTTCAACACGACCGAACAGATCGCACGTCAATGTTACCTCCTCCGGCCCGTGCATCTTCGGTTTCACAATGTAGATGCTGCCGGTTCGTGAATTGGAAACTGGCCCGTTACTCTTTAGATCGTGTACTGCCGCAAATGCGGTGACCGCCGCGTCGAGGAAACCCTCGGGCACCTCGTTTCCAGCGGCATCGAGCACCGCATCGGTGGTCATCAGGTGGCCGACGTTGCGCATGAGCATCAAGCTGCGCCCGTGGAGCGTGAGCGGTTGACCATTCTTGCCGGTATAGGTGCGATCAGGGTTCAGCCGCCGGAGGATGGTGCGCCCGCCTTTGTTCACGGGAGTTTCCAGATCACCCTTCATCAAGCCGAGCCAATTGCCATAAACGATACACTTATCGGCAGCGTCCACAGCGGCCACCGAATCCTCACAATCTTGAATTGTGGTGATGGCAGCTTCCAACACGACATCTTTGACCCCGGCAGGGTGCACTCCGCCAACATCGTGTTCGCGGTCGATCTGAATTTCGACATGTAGAGCGTTGTTGACGAGAAGCACGACACTCGGCTCTCCGTCACCCACGTAACCGACAAATTGATCGGGGTCGGCAAGTCCGGTGTTACCACCATTGTCCAAAACAGCCCGGAGTTGGACTTCATCGCCGCCATCGCCGATACCATAACCGATGACTTCTGTATGGCTTGCACCTTCCAGTGGTACAGCCGCATCGAGAAACGCAGCAGCTCGCGCCACCACCAGTTCACCCCGGGCTGGATTGTATCCGGTGCCTTTCTCGCGACCGGGTTCCTCCGCAATGATGTCCGTGCCGTATAAGGCATCGTACAAGCTTCCCCAGCGGGCGTTGCCAGCGTTAAGAGCAAAACGAGCGTTCATCACAGGCACCACCAACTGGGGTCCAGCAATAACGGCAATCTCTTCGTCAACGTTCTCAGTACTGATGGAGAACGTTCCGGGTTCTGGGAGCAGATACCCGATCTCAGTGAGAAACGTACGATACTCTGCCGCGTCGAGCGGCTGACCCTTGCGGGCGAGATGCCAGGAGTCGATCTGTGCCTGCAACTGATCCCGCTTGGCTAACAATGCGCGATTGGTGGGACCAAGATCCGTCACGATCGATTCGAATCCGTTCCAGAATTCGCCAACGTCGATGCCGGTTCCCGGAGCTATCTGCTCGGCTAACAGGGCATCCAATTCACTGGCGATCTGTAATCCACCACGCGTAACTCTGTCGCTCCCGCTCATGAGCGTCCTCTTGGAAAATGGAAAAGCGGGCAAGTATACCTGAAGACCAGGGCGGACTATAAAGTAAGCGGGGCTTGCACCTTCGCGACAAACCGTTCGTCAGCTTTATGCTCGTCGACGTAAAATGCGTTTGAACGTGCCTGGATGTACCTGGCGAGCCTGGAATCCCTTCCCGCCTACCAGCGTGCTAATTCGTACCTGTAACCGGCGCTGTTAACCATCATAAAAATTGGCCCGTCAGTACTCGTCGCCAATAGCTACAAATACCTTTCCACCTTGCAAAGTTACCGGAAAAGATTTGATCGGTTGTGTTGCAGGTGCTGCCAGACACTTGCCAGTGCGCACATCGAACTGTGCCCCATGCAGCGGGCAGCTTATTGCCCAATCATTGAGTTTGCCCCCGGATAAAGTCTGGCCAGCATGACTGCACCGGTTGGACACAGCATAATAGCTGCCTCTAACCTGGCAGATCAGAACGTCCACGCCGTCCACCTGGCACGCTACCATCTCACCTTCGGCCAACGCTGCCATAGATAAAACCGCTTTCAAGGCACCCCATGGACACTGGATTAAAAAAGTCAGTTAAGATGGTTTTTTTTCAAGATGCAAGCGGCAGAGCGCGGTGAAGCTGAGAAAATCTGCAAGGGGAAAACATGATTCGAATCGGTTCATGCATAGTCGTATGTCTACTGTCCTTCAACCTATGGGCTGAAGCAAAAACAATAACAGTTGTTCACGCCGGTATGCTGCTCGCCGTCCCGGGTGAAGCGCCAGAATTGGAACAGACCGTGGTCTTGGGTGACAACTTGATCACCCAAGTGCTCGACGGGTTTATCGACCCTTCGAGCATTTCGCCCAACGCAGAGTTTATCGATCTTTCCGATATGTTCGTGCTTCCCGGTTTGATGGACATGCACGTACACCTGTTGAACGAACTCGGTCCAAACACGCGCAACGATGCCTTAACTACCACGTCTTCGCTGGCAGCAATGCGCGGTGCTCAATTTGCCCGGCGCACATTGTTGGCAGGGTTCACGACTGTTCGCGATCTCGGCGGGGACCCCGAAGCCATCTACGCGTTACGCGAAGCGATCAAACGCGGCTACGTACCCGGTCCGAGAATATTCGCGGCAGGATCTCCCATCGCCGCAACAGGCGGACATGGCGATGTGGACGGTGTGACTCCAGAACTAATGGCACTGTGGACCCCGGCTACGATCTGCGACGGTCCCTACGACTGCCGGAGAGCTACTCGTTATGCGGTAAAACACGGTGCCGACTGGATCAAGATCACGGCAACAGGCGGGGTGCTTTCTGATTCGGCAACGGGGCTGGAGCTGCAGATGACGGTGGATGAACTCGAGGAAATCGTGGCGACCGCCCACAACCTTGGTCGCAAGGTTGCAGCCCATGCCCATGGAACCACCGGCATCAACGCGGCCCTGCGGGCCGGTGTTGATAGCATCGACCACGGAACTTTCTTAGACAAAGAGTCGGTTCGACTCTTCAAACGAACGGGCGCCTATTTCGTTCCAACGATGTTGCCGGGGCACCTCGTACAGAAAACGATGGAGGGCAACCCGTTTTTCACCTCCGCCATCAGGGACAAGGTACGCAAAGCATCGGGTGCGTCGAAGGCAAGTGTAAAGCTCGCTTACGATGCCGGGGTAAAAATCGCCTTCGGTACCGATACTGGTGTGACCAAACATGGAAAAAATGCAGAAGAATTTGCGCTTATGGTCGATGCCGGTATGAGCGCAATGGATGCGATTCATGCAGCGACCGTGGTGACTGCACAGTTGTTGGAACGATCAGACGAACTCGGGACCATTGAACCAGGAAAAATTGCCGACCTCATTGCCGTGTCCGGCGACCCGTTGCAAGAGATCAAAATTCTCGAAGATGTGCGGGCGGTGATCAAGGACGGGAAATTGGTTCGCTAACAATTTTGTGCCACGACTGAACCCGGCATTCCATCACAACATGTTATTAACAAAAAATAGGTTACCTTCAACGCCTACGAGGGGAATATGGTCGCGAGTTACTTAATCGCTAGTAGTGTGGTCAGATTATCGCCGAGCCAGTTTGTAGCCGACCGACTCACGGTCCCAGGTACGTTCTGAAATACCCGCCTTGCGCAGCGGTTCCTTCTGAATCTTACCAGTCGCCGTTTTCGCCAATTCCTGCGTGGCTTCAACAAAACGCGGCACGGCAAAACGCGGCATACGTTCCGCGCAATAGTTCAACAGTGCGACGTTGTCGATGTCGACACCACCTTCCGTCACGATGACGGCTTTGACCTCATCCTCACCACCGGCGTCGTGCACACGGATACCGATAACCGCACTCTCAATGACCTCGGGATGTTCATTTAACACTTGTTCGATCTCGAACGAGGAAATGTTCTCACCTCGGCGGCGGATCCGGTCGCGAATCCGGTCGACAAAGTAGAGACGGCCCTGGTCGTCGAAGCGTCCGGCGTCCCCCGTATGAAACCAGAGATTCCGCCAGGTCTCGACGGTCTTCTCCGGCATGCGGTAATACCCCTGGCTGAAACAGAATGGCTCTTTGGGGCGGACGACGATCTCGCCGATCTCTCCAGGAGACACCGGCAGATCGGTTTCGGCATCGACGATCCGAACTTCGAAATAATCGTCAGCGACCTTTCCTGCAAGGCCAGGTGCTAGCGGGTCGTCGTCTGCGGTATATGAGATCAAGTTAATTTCGGTCATCCCATATCCCTGAAAGAACTTGATGCCGAAACGCTCTTCGAACGCACTCCCCCACTCGGTAGCAATAGGCACGGCAAGAACCTTCTTCAGATTGTGGTCGCGGTCATGTTCCGTTGGGGCCGTACGAAAAATGAACTCAGGCATGACGCCAAGTGCATTTGTTACCGTTGCCTCGCATGTGCGTACATCATCGAGCCAGCGGTTTGGACTGAACCGCTCGATGCAATAAACCCGTCCACCAGAGATCCAGGAGCTTACGACCTGCAGTAACAGTCCCATGGTGTGAAACAAGGGCATACAGACATACTGACAATCCTCGGTTGTCATCGATAGCCTTTCAACCATGCGCCGGCCGAACAGGTAACAGTGCGCATGGGGCATCAATACCCCCTTCGCAGGTCCGGTCGTGCCTGAGGTATAGATAATGCAGGCGATGTCCTGGGGGCCGGGCACGACGAGTACGTCCTCCATCGAAGGAGCCAGCGCCGCAAAGGCTTCGAAAGTCATAGCCGGTACGCCCGCGAAAACCGTCGGCAGCGAGTCGTCGACGTCTCCGGCGACGTAAACCGTGGCCGAGAGGTTTTCGATACCGCCTTCAAGCCCAGTAAAGGCACTACTCAAGCTCGCGTCGACAAAAACGACGCGTGGCTCTGCATTAATCAACTGATGTTGCAGGAAGGCGCCCTTGAGCTCGGTATTCACCGGTACAAAAATGGCACCTAACTTCATGGTTGCGAGCATCACGAGAATGAATTCCGCTCAGTTTTTGAGCAACACAAGGACCCGGTCGCCGGGAACGACACCTAATCCCGCAAGATTCCTAGCGAGGCTATTGCTGTCGGTGTCGAGGCCGGCAAAGGTCAACCGAGTGCCTTGCTCGAACCTTATGAACTCGCGCTCGCCATAGGAGTCCGCCTGGCGGCGGGCCAGATCCACGAGCGTCCATGTGGACTTATCCAGCGTCATGATCCCCAACTCCCTCCTGATTCAGAGCGCGTAATCAACTCAGTAACTGATGGATTGCTCCAGTTTGACCCAGCGACCGTCCTGTACCTGGGAAAGCACCGACTCCGTCGCTCCGCTATGTTTGATGGCAGAAAAAGAAACGCGATAACCGAAGATATCGTGGTAGTCGTTTATGTCTTCAACGGCGGCAAGCAGACTCTCCACCGTTAGCTCTCTACCGGCAGCTTCCAGCGCGGTAACAGTCAGATCGGCGGCGCGATAACCTTCCATTGCCGGAAGATCCGGTTCGACATCGTAGCGGGCAATGTACTCGTCCCACCAGGCTCTCACTTCCGGCGTCATCTCATCATCTGCGTAAAGTTTGGCGATGTGCACGAACGCGTAATAACCCTCACCGCTCTCCTGGTCGGCGATAACCTGCCCGTATGCAGCATTGTTACCAACCCAGGCGATACCTTCCCAACCCATCTTGCGTGCTGTCTCCAATATCAGAATGGTATCCCGATGTACGGTGCCCATAAGTACGAGATCACAATCTGCCTTCCGCAATCTCAATATCGCAGCGGTGAACTCGCTTTCCGTCGGCTTGTGAGCAGAAACCCCGGCCATCGTCAGTCCCATCGACTCGAGTTGATCTTCGACCCCTTCCAGGATCTCCTGGCCGTAGTCGGTATCGTGATAGATGGCACAAACCGCCTTTTTGCCTTTCTCCTCGACGAAATATTTTACGGCGGCGCGCATCTCGTCGTAGTAGATCCCGCGTTGGGTAAACTTCATCGGATGCAGAGGCTCCACCATGGATCGCGCCCCCGAGATAGGAAACAGATTCGGCACATTCGATTCGAACTGCTGAGTCATCAGGGCGTTGTTCATTGGCGTACCCAGCCCCAACACCATCGCAAAAATCTCATCTCTGTTGATCAGCTTGTTTACCGCTCGAATGGACTGCGGCACCTGATATTGAGTGTCCTCGACAATGAAGCGAATTTTACGTCCGTGAATTCCTCCATCATCGTTCGCTCGATCGAAACGAAGTCGGGCACCGTTGGTTGCACCCACGCCCCAGATTGCAATCGGGCCGGAAAGATCTGTGTGATTGCCGAGTACGATTTCGGTGTCGGTCACGCCTCGTACGTCTGCGGCTACCTCCTCGGAGATCCCCGCTTGTGAGGCTGGATCAGCAACCTGCTCACTGTCGGACCCACAACCCCATAACAGCGCGAATAGCAGCGTAGTGCTCAAGAATTTCATTCATCCCCTCCGAGAAATGTAATCCAACTCTGTCAATTCTAACGGGATTGTCAACTCGAATGTGTCGTCAGCAATCCCACCAAGCAGATTCCGGAATCTGGTGTTCGAGTCGGATAGAACGCAATTCGACTAATCGATCCGTCTCAATACCGGTTAAACCTCAACGGATTCCAACGGCGGCATGCCCAATGCCTCGCGATAGGTATTGTGGTAGTGGTGTAACGCCGGTTCATTCCGACCGAATGTGACGTAGTCTTGAGCATCGGACATCGCGCCGATGTGAGCAGAAGCTGCAACCACATAGTCTTCATCCCGGATCACTTCTGCAAATTCGACCATGCGCTGGGCGATGTCTGTCGGATCTACCATGCGACTCGACTGAATCTTCGCCGCGTCCTCGTCCAGATAAAAGCTTATGCGTGAGCGGCTGAGATGCGGATTATCCTGATGGGGAAACACCCGTATCAATGTCGGTCCGTTGAGACCAATAATGAGTTGTACGTTCGGGAAGAGATAGTAGACGGGCAAAGCACCCAGCAGCACATTCCAGTCTTGCGGTTTCTGGGTACGCAAAGTGTCAATGTTCTTCAAGCACAACATCATCCGGTGATTGCGCTCATAACAATCATAGGTTTGCACATTGCCGTAGAAATCTTGCGCAAGTGAATTGCGGTGCAGGGTGTTGAAGTGATAGGTCTCACCAAACGTATCGATGGCAAGTTTCCAGTTCATCGGATGCTCAAACACCGTGCCACCGTGATAGCTGTATCGTTCGAGATCCCAGCTATCGAGCTCATTTGCCAACCCGCCGAGCTTGGTTTCCAGATCCAATATGCCGTCTGGATCAGGGTGCACCCACAATAGACCCCAGCGTTCCTCCGCGGGTAACGCGATCAAGCCATGGCAGCTACGATCAACCTTGCCGAAGTGGTCTTCCTTTGGCACGCTAATCAGCTCACCCTGGGTGTTGTACCCCCACGCATGGAACGGGCAGTTGAACTGGCGCTTCTGGCCTCGTTCAGCGTCTTCCACCACGGTGCCGCGGTGGCGGCACACATTGAGAAAAGCGCGGAACTGACCGGCACTATCTCGAGTTGCCAGTATGGGTTTGCCAAGGTCTGTACTGGTGATGAAACAGTCGGCTTCGGGCAGATCACTGGACAGTCCGAGAACGTGCGGGTAGTTCAGAAAGAACGTCTGCCATTCCCGTGCGGCAATTTCCGGGGAGGTATAGGCCGACACCGGGTTTTTCAGCTGAACGCCAGCATCGACGGTTGTGCCTT
>SMWK01000167.1 GCA_004356895.1 Gammaproteobacteria bacterium | reverse complement strand
TCCCCCGCGGTCCCCCATGGTTCCCCTTGGTTCCCCCAAGCCTGTCCCTCCAAGCTGAGGCAGAACAGGCTATGCGTTCAGTATAACGAGGGTATCAGCGAAAGAAACGTCATATCAGTCCGTGATCACGCTCCAAGGTTCTGAGCTCACTATCGATGCGTTTGGCCGACACCTTGCCTTTGGCCCGAATAGGCTCAGCGAAAAGTGCGATCCGGAGTTCCTGGAGGGCAAAGCTGATCGTTGCCATCACTTCGGGGTCTTCCACAACATCATTCGCCAGTCGTTCCAGGCGATGTTCTAACGCCCGGATCGTTATGCTGTGATTGCGATCCTTCACTATTTTGCCCTGCAGGTTATCAAGGCGATAGTGAGCGGCTTCGAGGTAGCGGGGTAACTCAACGAGATATCGTTTGGGAGTCACTGTTAATACGTCTGCTCCGACCATGGTCGCGAGCTGGTTGCGAACATCCTCAACCGCTTCTTCGTAGGCTGGGGAGGTGAGTTCGTCGAGTCTTCTCACCACCTTAAATCGCAATACGAGGATGTCTTTCAGTTGCCTCAATGTGGAAGTGAAGACTTCCGCGAGCTCACCGCGGTGTTCAGTAACGCACCTGTCAAACGCTTGTCGATCTGCTGGAAGCGATCGTCCCTCGAAAAAAGTGTACCAGGAAGCGGCACGAAGTAATTCGTCACGTAGTTGCTCCGCACCACCGAGCATCGCGAAGTGCAATCCCACCTCTTTGTCCCTGGCAAGCTCTTTTTTCAGCCAGCGCATCGTTTGGCGTACCGAAAGTAACGCAAGCCTCGCGTAACCGTTCCGATTGAATTTTGTCTGCTCAGCCTTGGAAGTAAATAACCGCAGATCCACGTGGTCAAGCTGAGCAACGAGCGCCGGGTACGCGGCTACCTGTCCCGATCCATCATCGAGCAATAGGCTGGAAGCAAGATCTAAATCCGGAAATACAATGAGGTTCGTCTGTTCGTAATCGGCTCGCAGACCATCGTTCAAGTGTCGTTCGACCTGGTCGGCGAATCGGGTTTTGAGCATTTCTACATCGCGACTTTGATCCAATAGTCGGCCCTGTGTGTCTAAAACCTGAACGTTCACAAGTAGATGAACATCGACCCGTTCTGGATCCCAATCGCCCGCATCAATCTGCACACCAAATCGATCTGCGATGCAGCGCGCGAGCGCTGGCAACATTCGTCCTTGTCGGTAACAATTTGGATTCAGCAACTTCGGCATGATTTCGGCCATCTTGTCGGGCACAGGGGCGAGTAACCTTCGCTTATGCTTCGGCAAGGTTTTCACCCACTGTTCACACAGTGCCGGGAAAAATCCTGGCACAGTCCACTGCAACAACCCTTCAACCAGCGAGCCGAGAATGCCCACTGGGACCTGGATCGTTACTCCATCGTCCAATTCACCCGGAGCGAAGCGGTACTTCACGGCAAGCCGGGCACCTGCGAAGACCAACTCGCTTGGATATTCAACCTCGGCGTAGCGCGTTTCCATCGAGCTTCTAAGATCTGCCAAATCAAAAAATAATTGCCCCCCCGCCTCGGGTCGGCGCTTTAACCAACGCTGTAATTGGGAAACCGAACAAACATCATCTGGAATCCGTTCTGCATAGAGAATTGTTTGTTTGTGCTCATCAATCAGCAGATCACGCCGCCGACCCTTAGCCTCGGTCTCGATAATTTCGGCTATCAATTTTTGATTGTGTTCGAGAAAATCGAGCCGGGCGACAATCCCACCCCGCACCAGACCATCGCGGATGAAGATCTCTCGAGATAGCGCCGGGTCGATCTTCGAGTAGCTGACCCGGCGACGCTCAGCCAGCTTCAATCCGTAAAGCGAAACATTCTCGTAAACCAACACCTCACCACGCCGTGCACTCCAATGGGGCTCCGTATGCTGGCGCTTCAGAAGATGTGCACCAGCCTCCTCAATCCACCGTGCCTCAACTGAGGCTGCGAAGCGTGCGTAGATTCTCTTGGTTTCGGTAATTTCGGCTGCCATCAACCACTTAGGTGACCGCCCGTAAAGCGCCGAGCCCGGGAAGATACGGAATTTGAGATTGCGCGCACCAGTGTAGTTACCCTTTTCGTCATGGAGTCCTATCAAGCTCAGCGAACCCGCGAGCAAGGCACGGTGAATGCTCGAAAACTGAGCCGGCTTCGCATTGGTCGTTAAACCTAAAGCGCGGCTTGCCAACAGCAGTTGGCGGTGGAGTTCTCGCCACTCCCGCATCCTGGAATTGGCTAAGAATCGTTTTACAAGTTCCCGGCGCAAGTTCGCGCGGGTCATTTGCTGGCGCGCCTGCTCGTGCCAATTCCATAAATTCACATACGCCAGGAAGTCCGATCGTGGATCGTAGTGCTGCGCGTGAGCCTGATCGGCAGCCGCTTGCTTTTCCAGCGGGCGCTCCCGTGGATCCTGGATCGCCAGCGCACTTACGATAATGAGTGTTTCCGTGAGCGATCGATGTTGATCCGCTGCAACGATCATCCGGGCCAAGCGTGGATCGACGGGTAACCTCGCCATCAAGCGGCCAATCTTGGTCAATTTGTTCTCGGATTTGCTGTTTTCGGAGAGGGCGCCAAGCTCATCGAGAAGTCTGTGGGCATCGCGGATCGCCCGTGGGTCTGGCGGATCTAGAAAGGGAAACCGGCGTTCGTCTCCGAGCCCGAATGCGCGCATCTGTAATACAACGGACGCTAAGTTTGTGCGGTGAATTTCCGGGTCCGTATATTCTGGCCGTGAGAGGAAATCGGCTTCGTCATACAGGCGAAAACACACACCCGGTGCGATACGACCACACCGGCCCATGCGTTGGTTGGCGCTGGCCTGGGAGATTGGTTCGATCGGCAACCGCTGCAATTTTGACTGGTAGGAATATCGACTTACCCGCGCGACCCCGGGATCGATGACATAACCAATGTTGGGCACCGTTAACGACGTCTCGGCAACATTAGTGGCCAGGACGATTCGGCGTTGTTTTCCTGGTGAAAATACTCGCAGCTGATCCCGTACCGACAATCGAGCATACAGTGGCAGAATGTCGAATCGGTCGGCAAACTGGCGACGTAAAGTTCGCGCCGTTTCAAATATCTCACGTTCTCCGGACTGGAATACGAGAACGTCTCTGGCACCCCTTTGAGGACCACTGTCGATATCCTCGATGCACGTGATCAACGCCTCTTCCGGTACCTCCCCAGGGCAGTAGCGGACTTCAACCGGGTAGCTGCGACCACTGATCTCCACAACGGGTGCATCCCAGAAATGTTTAGAGAAGGCTGCTACGTCGATGGTTGCACTGGTGATGATGAGCTTCAGGTCGCGACGTTTAGCAAGAAGCTGTTTGAGATAGCCGATGAGAAAATCTACGTTCAGGCTTCGTTCGTGTGCCTCGTCTAAGATAATCACATCGTAGCGCTGAAGAAATCGATCGTTGCGAATTTCGGTAAGCAGCAGGCCATCCGTTAC
Source organism: Gammaproteobacteria bacterium (assembly GCA_004356895.1). GTDB lineage: Bacteria > Pseudomonadota > Gammaproteobacteria > Pseudomonadales > Azotimanducaceae > SMWK01. The sequence continues at coordinate 24,895 of SMWK01000167.1, read as the reverse complement.
GAGCTTGATGCGAGTTCGCTCGCTCACCCGATCATGGAAGCGCACGGCATAGCCCACCTCGTCGCCAACGTTCACAGACAACTCTTCAGCGATCCGTTGCGCGACGGTTCTTGCCGCGAGTCGCCGCGGTTGCGTATGACCAATCATGGCTCGCTGACCATAACCCGCGGCCAAGCAGATTTTTGGAAGCTGTGTGGTCTTGCCCGAGCCGGTCTCGCCAGCAACTACAATGACGGGGTGCTGTTTGATCAGCCTTTCAATCTCGCCGGCGTGCGCGCTGATGGGCAACGTTTGCGGGTAGTGCACGTCTAAGCGGGTACGACGGCGCTCGATGAGCTCATTTCGGGATTGTTCGACAAGGCTCTGCAAACGGGCCATATCCCCACGCTTCGCCAGGCTGCGCAACCGTCCCACGTCTTTGCGCATCACCTCATCGGGACTAAATGTCTTTTTTGGGGAATTATCTTCGCGCATAACGCTCACAAAACCGTGCAAGGCTTACATCGTCATACTTCGGGCTGAAGTCGCCCTGCCCTGAACCTGTTGGCGTCGAGCAGTACCGACGTTCTATTTGGAGAGGAAGTTCATCCCCTCTTCCAGCCCACGAACTGTCAGCGGAAACATCTGGCCATTAACGAGCGACTGGGTCATGGAAACAGAAGTCGAATACTCCCATGTCTCCTGAGGCGTGGGATTAATCCAAACCAGGCGATCGTAGTTTTCTGCAAACCGGCTCATCCAATCAGCCCCCGGCTCCTCATTCCAATGTTCAACGCTTCCGCCTGCATGGGTGATCTCGTAGGGCGCCATCGTTGCATCGCCCACAAACACTACCTTGTAGTCGGCCGCATACTTGTTGAGGATCTCCCAGGTGGGTAGGCGCTCGTTCATACGGCGCCGGTTGTCTTTCCAAACCGATTCGTAGATGAAGTTATGGAAGTAATAACTCTCCATATGCTTAAACTCGGTACGCGTAGCGGAGAAAAGTTCCTCGCAGATCTTCACGTGGGCATCCATGGAACCACCGATGTCCAGCAAGAGCAGGACCTTGACCGTGTTCTTGCGCTCCGGGCGCATCTTGATATCGAGCATGCCACCGTTGTGGGCGGTCGACTGGATGGTGTTGTTCATGTCGAGTTCTTCTTCCACACCAGTTCGAGCGAACTTTCGCAATCGTCGAAGCGCCATCTTGATGTTGCGTGTACCAAGCTCCACGGAATCGTCCAGGTTCTTGTACTGGCGTTGGTCCCAGACCTTTTTGGCCTTTTTCTTTTTACCCTTGCCTAGCCCACCGGGACCTTTCTGACCCGGCTGGTCCGGGTTATCGCCTTCCTGCCCTTCCTTACCTTCCCGTTCTGCCTGGCGCCGCTCTTCTTCCTCCTTGGCTTCCTGAAAGGCTTTGATGAGCTTCTCCAAGCCTCCCAGCGATTCAATCTTCGCTAACTCTTCCGCGGTCAAGGCCTGTTCGAACTCCCGCCTCAACCACTCATCCGGAATGAGCGATTCCAACATGCCGTGCAAATCTTCGAGGCCTTTGAAGTAAGCGCTGAACGCACGATCGAACTTGTCGTAATTCTTTTCGTCCTTGACCAGGCAGGTGCGGCTCAACAGGTAAAAATCATCGAGGTTGGCGTACACCAGCCGACCGCGAAGCGCGGCCAGCAAATCCATCAACTCGCGGATGGTAACGGGTACTTTGTACTTCCTGAGTGCAAGGAAGAAATTGATGAGCATAATTTACCCTCGTTCGCCTAACTTCACGTCCGCCAATACCGGTGCGTCAAATAGAGCCACGCTAGCCCCGACTGTCGCGACGATTCATAAAGGCCAATCGCTCCAGCAAGTGTACATCCTGTTCATTTTTCACCAACGCGCCATAAAGCGGTGGTATCGCCTTACTGTGATCTCGATTGGTCAGAATCTCGTCTGGAATGTCATCAGCCATGAGCAATTTCAGCCAGTCGATGAGCTCCGACGTAGAAGGCTTCTTCTTGAGTCCGGGCACCTTGCGCACATCGAAGAAAATGTCCATGGCTTCTTTGACCAGATTTTTTTTGATGCTCGGAAAATGCACTTCGACAATCTGCTGCATCGTCTCTCGATCGGGGAAGTTGATGTAGTGAAAAAAACAACGCCGCAGAAACGCATCCGGTAGCTCTTTTTCGTTGTTGGACGTGATCATCACAATGGGCCGTTTTTTCGCTTTGATGGTCTCGTTGGTCTCGTAAACGAAAAACTCCATCTGATCGAGTTCCTGTAACAGGTCGTTAGGGAATTCGATATCAGCCTTGTCGATCTCATCGATCAGCAGCACCACCCGTTCTTCAGACTCGAACGCCTCCCAGACCTTGCCCTTCTTGATGTAGTTGCGAATGTCCAAAACTCGTTCATCGCCGAGCTGCGAGTCCCGGAGCCTCGACACTGCGTCGTATTCATACAAGCCATTGATCGCTTTGGTCGTCGATTTGATGTGCCAGGAAATCAGCCGCATATCGAGTGTTTTGGCGACTTCCTCGGCTAACAGGGTCTTGCCAGTGCCAGGCTCTCCTTTGATCAGCAATGGGCGTTCCAACTTAACGGCGGCGTCAACGGCCATACTGAGTTCATCGGTGGAGATATAGGTATCGGTACTGTCAAAGATCATACAGGTGTCTCGTATACGGCGATTGGTAAAACGCGAAGCGACGTACTTTAAAGAGCCGTTCAAATCATATCAAGCGAACGGCTTAGACTGCTTGGGACTCAACGCCCGCCTTAACGCCCCCAAGCACCGCTTTGAGGGCCTCCAAAGCATCCTCGAGGTTGCCGTTCGGCAACGACACCTTCAGCAGAAACCAAAAGGAGAATCCCAACAGCAGATTGACCGCAGCGACCGCCAGGCCGGCCCAGAATGGTAACGCGGTGCCGGTTTCGGTGATGGGTAACAGGTCCTGTGCCGGCTCTTGTAGATCGGGTTTGACAAGGTCCGCCGAGGGAGGAGTTTTCCGAGCCAACTTCTCAAGCCCGGTCCTTGCCACCTGCAAACCTGCGACGGGAATGGCCGCGGGAAGCTGCCGACGGCCACTGGAGTCGAGGTGAACCAGAAGTGGTTCAGTGAGCGGTAACCTGAAGGATACTGCATCAGATCTGAGTATAAATTCCTTTCCATTCAAATAGTTACCATATATATCTACTGCAATATCTAACATTCCTCGACTGTCGGGGATGGCAAGTTTCCACAATCCACTCGGGTGCTTTTCCGCGAGATACAACTTAGACGCACCCGGTGGGCGCTTGATTTTGGCCGCCACTTTTAAAGTGCGGTAGTTAACGTCGGGCGTATTCAACTCAACCCAAATGGTGGCACCGGAACCGTGGGGACGAATATCCAGCGTTACGGGGGTGCTCACCAGGAACGGCAAACGTAGCACACGCGCGAAGGTCCGGGCGCTGATCGAAATACGCAGCGCATGTTCCCCCTGCTCCTTAAGACCAAGCAGCACCAGCCGATATTCACCGTCCGGAAGTCGCTCCACAATGAGTGGTCGCTCCCCTGAAGGTGTTTCGAGCACCGCGCTGACATCCACGAGATCGAGAAAATCCCCATCGTCGATCTTTTGCCCGTTGCCGATAAGCTCGATCTGGAAAGTTTTGAGCTCTCCTGGAAACAGCGTGCCATTCAGCCCGGAAACTGAAGGTACAAGGTCTCCCACAACCATCACCCGACTATTCTCAGCGGTTGTCCCGGCAAACTCCCAACGGCCGACCTGGGGGTTTTTGATGGTAAGCAAGTCGTAACTTGGCTCCGTGTGCCAGCGCAGCGAGGGTTGAGAATAAGTTCGGCTTAAGCGCTGGCCTTGCGGAGTAATCAGTTCCAGGCGCTCTCCGTCATTAGACGTAGTCCTGAAAATAGTGATCTCCGCAACGCCGGGATCCACAATGAACTGCTGATCCTTGATTGGTAGACGTGGTAGCGGCACCACAGTGTCCAGCACCTTCAGGAAAAAATCCGGAAGCTGTTCAGGGTTCGATACCTGCGCATGGTAGCCACCTGTCGCCATGCTCAGCTGCTTTAATAACGCAACGTCAGCTCTGGGACCCAGCGCAAGGCTGTGCACCCTGATCTCAGCATCCTTGAGCTGAGGCAGCAGTTCCTTCAACAATCGGGCTTCAGAGGCTTCATTGATAGCCGGCTCATCGGCAATATTGACCTTGCCATCGGTCAGCAATACGAGATGGCGTACTCGGTTGGGCATCGACACATCGCGATCCCAACTCGCTCTGGCAATCGCTTCGGTAAGATCGGCTCGTAAACCGGCGGAAGGCAAATCGGCTACATGAATGCCAGCGACCTGCTTCCATAACCCGTCGACCGTGGCATGTTTGACGAGCATATTGACGTAACGCCCGTACGTCCATATTCCGGCGTACGCCTCATGGGGCAGCATCTCGACAAAAACGCCCAGCGCCTTGCTACGTATGCCTTCAGGGTCGGAATCAGCCATGCTGCGGGAAATATCGACGATCAGGCGTACATCCACGATCCCCACAGCACCCCAACTGTGGACACCGAAAGAAAGGAGCACAGCGATAACTGGCACACAAAAACAACGCACGGCGAATTTTTCATCTACGACAAGTACTTAGTAATAGTAGACGTCTCTATGCAACGTGCTACTGACTACGGCGCCGATACTTTTTCAGACCATGGGCGAGGCTGACCAAACCGATAACGGCGATAGTGGCGGCAATCAGGATCCGGACTGCGACAGTCGGATCACCGTTGGTCTGCAACAACCACTCGAACATCACCACCACAAATGCCGGTGCGTACTGACCGTCGTAGTGGGGTACGGGGGCGGGAATGAGCATCCAGACGGTAACGAGACTGCGCAACAAGGTGCGCGGGAATAGCAAGGGAATCGAACGGGTCAGCCCGTATACGCCGATGAGGCCGCCTAACCCGGCCGCCAGCACAACAACCCAGGCAATGACATACTCCATGAGGATTCAGAATTCCGTGCTGGATGTCGTTTCTATCCAACGAATGATGTGCAGATCGTGCTCATCTTCATGAACCGAATCGACCGGTAGCGTCTTTCCGAGTACGGATATGCCCGCTTCATGTACCGTTTGAGGATCCCCTGAAACCAGTGGATGCCACCACAATAGTTGCTGCCCCCGGGCCAGTCGTCGATAGGCGCAGGTGACCGGCAGCCAATCAAAGCGTGCCGCCGTATCCGGCGTCAGCTCTACACAATCGGCTATCAGTTCGTGTCGCTCGGGGTAACGGGTACATCGACAAGTATCGAGGTCGAGCAACTGACAGGTCAACGATGTGTAATGCACTTCCCCGCTATTCGCATCTTCGATTTTGATCATACAGCAGCGCGCGCAGCCATCGCAGAGCGACTCCCACTCCTCCTGGTTCAACTCATGGAGCGCTTTGTCCTCCCAGAAGGGCATTAGGGAACCTCTGATCGCCAGTCTTCGGTCGCAGGAGGCATCTGCAGGTAAAAGCCTTCCTGTTGTATTTGCTCGAGCACGGTGACGGCATCCGCTCGAGCGAGCACCACGTCAGCGTCAAGCTCAATCGACATGGCTTCAATGGGTCGACCGAAACGTTTCATAAGCGCTTCAGGCACGCGGCTGAGTTCTTCGTCTGCAGCAACAAAGATGTACATATCAGGTTTGGCGGAACTACGGTAGACCTTAACGGACCGGTTCACTTGAACCTCTGCAACAGTTTGTTGAACTCATCCGCCAGTAGTGGCTCACGCCACCCCTGATACGCGGGCGAGAGTTCCCCCGTCGCAAAATAGTGGCGTACGCAAGCCTCCACATCGCGTTTGCGGGCGAGCAGTTCGTGGGCAAATTGCATTTGATCCGCCATATCTCGGGCAACCTCCCGCAATGCCTTTACGATTGCTCCCTGGCCTTGGGTTAATGGAGAAGCCGGGAGCGTCAATGTCTGTTCGTTGTTACAGCCATTTTGATGATGCTCGAGCAGTTCATCCGTGTACTTCCTGGCTACGATTCGAGGCAAGGCTCCATGTATATCTTCGCTGCCCAGCGCTTGCATTTTCGCGAATTGATACAGGTGCTCGTCCCATACGACACGATTGCGAGGTACATCCTCGCTCATTGCCTTGCGCTCACGCCAGGCGCATAAATGCTGAAGTACGTTGAGTTGTTGTACATCCAGCTTCCAGGCCTTCTTCACAGAGCGGTAATAAGTGTCGGGATCTCCCGGCACAAACCTGCCCTTATCGACCATGAGGTCCTGGAACCACTCCGTGCGGCCAAGATCGTGCAACTTATCGCTCAAACTCTCAAACAGCGCTGGCAGGTAATAAACGTCTTCTGAAGCATAGCGAATCTGATCTTCCGATAGCGGTCGCTGCAACCAATTCGATCGGGTTTCGTGTTTGCCAAGCACTACATCGAGTTGCTGAGAGACGAGATTGGCGTAGCTGGTGCTGAAGTCCTGGGACTGAAATGCATTCGCCAGCTGAGTATCGAATACCGAAGTCGGGACAGCGCCCAGGTGATGGCTGATCAACTCGAGGTCTTCCGAGCAGGCGTGCATGATTTTCACAACCGCTGGATCTTCCAGCAGCTCCACCAGAGGCTGCCACTCTGAGATGTTGAGAGGATCTATGAGGAACACCCGATCGCCACTGATTACCTGATAGAGACCCGGAATCGGATAAAAGGTGTTGGTGCGTTGAAACTCCGTGTCGATCCCGACCCTGGCATCCCAGCCATCGATGACCCGGCTCAGAGACGCGCTGGAGGTAACCCACTCAACTGATAATGCGTCGCCCTTGTAAGGCATGGACGATGGTTCCTCCGTCTATGTATTCGAGTTCGCCACCGAGCGGTACGCCGTGCGCTATTCGAGTGACCAGTTCAACATGGGGTTTGAGTAGCTGGGTGACGTAGTGTGCGGTCGCTTCGCCTTCCACTGTCGGATTTGTCGCCAAAATCACTTCCTTCGGCCGCAACTGGATGACTCGAGCTTCCAACTGATCCAAGCCAAGCTCTTCGGGACCAATACCGTCTATGGGAGACAGATGGCCATGCAGCACGTAATAGCGCCCCCTGAACCCCCCTGCCTGCTCTATCGCAATAATGTCTGCGGGAGACTCGACCACACAAACTATGCCGTCTTCGCGTCGCTCATCCGAACAAAGCCGGCAGCAATCCGCTTCGCTGAGGTTTCTACAGAGATGGCAGTGACCTACTTCCGCAACAGCCTGGGTAAGCGCATCGGCGAGCCCGACTGCACCTTCACGATTACGCTCAAGCAGGTACAAGGCCATCCGCTGTGCTCCTTTTGGACCGACCCCGGGAAGCACCTGGAACGCGCTGATGAGACGATCGATGAGTGGACTAATGCCCATCAGCGGGTGCCTGAAACATGGAGATTGCGCATTAAAACTGGAGTTTATCCAACGGTAGCCCCAGACCCTGAGCCATACCAGACATCTTTTTCTGGTGCGCCGCCTCCACTTTGTGGACGGCATCGTTGCACGCTGCGGCCAGCAAATCCTCTATTACCGCTTTGTCTTCGGCGAGCAGGCTGCTTTCGAGCCTCACGCGGCGAACTTCGTGACGTCCATTCATCACAACTGTCACCAAACCCGCACCGCTCTCTCCGTTGACCTCCATTGCACCCAACTCTTCCTGCAACTGCCGCAAGTGCTCTTGTACGGCTTGTGCTTGTTTCATCATATCGCCTAAGCCTTTCATTGTTGCTCCTGTCTAGCTGGATCCACGGGCCTTACTGCATCAAGCTTTCCGTCGAATTCTGCCATCAGCGACTGCACGGTTGCGTCACTTTCCATTGTCCGTTCGGCAGCTGCTTGACGCTCGGTCTGCAGCCTGTCACGCCGACCGGCGGGCGTTTCGACACTCAGAATCTGCGGTTTGATCTCGAGGACAATAGGGGAGTCCAACGTCGAGTTGATCGCGCGTTCGATCGCGACGACCTGTGCGTCACTGAGCAGCGTATCGTGCGCCTGGTCTAATAAAAGCGTGAACACGCCGGTGGCAACCTTCCCCGGCACAGAATGTTCCGCAATCATCTTAGCAACGCCGGAGAGGTTCAACCGGGCTACTAAGTCAACCCATGATTCGCCAAAATGCGCCTCGAGTGCCCCATCCACCTCCGCAGAGGTTATCTGTTTCCCTGCGCTTTCCTCATCATCTGCTTCGGTGTCGCGATTGGCAGGTGGAGTGCGTGGTCGCTTGAGTGGGTTCTCAGTGTCGGGGGTGAAAGCTAACATGCGTAGCAGCGTCATTTCCAATCCGCTTCTCGGATCCGGGACGATCTGCAGGTCGCGATAGCCCATTAGCGCAATCTGATAATAGAGTTGCACCGTTTCTGCAGAGAAAGGTACCAATCCATCATTCTGTTCGCCTAGGGCGTGTTTTACTGCCATTTCATGCAGACACTTCAGCAACTCCGTCAATACCCCGTCAAAGTCGACGGCACGATCTGCCAACTCGGCAGTGACTTCGAGGATCCGTTGCGCATCACCACCGGCAAGGGCCGCCACCACCGCCCCCACCTCATCGCGACCAACCAGCCCCAACATGTCGCCCACATCCTGACTAAGTAGTTTCCCCTTACCGTAAGCGATCGCCTGATCCGTGATCGACAACGCGTCGCGCATACTTCCAGCAGCACACTCAGCAATGACCGTCAACGCTTCGCGTTCGAATTCGATACCTTCGTTCGCCATCACCTCTGCCAGATACTCGGCAATTCGTTCTCGTGGGATGTTCTTCAGCTGAAACTGTAGACAGCGCGACAACACGGTAACCGGGACCTTCTTGGGATCGGTGGTTGCCAGCAGGAATTTGACGTGCTCGGGAGGCTCTTCCAGCGTTTTCAGCAGCGCATTGAAGCTGGCTGCCGATAACATATGTACCTCGTCAATGAGATAGATCTTATATCTACCCCGGGCTGGCAAGTACTGCGCGTTCTGCAGGAGATCGCGCGTGTCATCCACACGGGTACGCGACGCAGCGTCCACCTCAATGAGATCGATGAAACGATTCTCCGCCACTTCCACACAAACGGAACAAACGCCGCAAGGCGTAGAAGAAACGCCCTGCTCACAGTTTAAACATTTGGCGAGCAAACGGGCGATGGTGGTTTTCCCCACCCCGCGCGTACCCGTGAATAGATAAGCATGATGCAGTCGGTCATTGTCCAACGCATGCCGCAATGCGCGCACTACGTGCTCCTGGCCAACGAGCGCCTCGAAATTCATTGGCCGCAATTTGCGAGCCAGTACCTGGTAACTCATGATGTACATTGTAGTGGCTTAGCCCGACGAGATGTACAGATGGGACTTGCTGATCTACCTTTGGTCATCGGGCATCGTGGTGCCGCAGGCCTGGCGCCGGAGAACACCCTCCCTGGCTTCCGGCTAGCCTACGAGCTGGGCGTCTCAGCCGTCGAGCTTGATGTACATCTTGCTGCAGATCACCTCGTGGTCATCCACGACGATACGCTCGAACGGACTACAGACGGCCGCGGTAAAATTGCGAGCCTGGATCTGCAAACCTTACGCTCCCTCGACGCGGGTGGTGAATCCCCGATCCCGCTGCTCGAGGAAGTGTTGGCAGAGTTGCCTCAAGGGGTTGGGGTCAACATCGAGTTGAAGGGCCCAAACACGGCGGTGCCAGCAGCGAAGTTTCTTACCGCCTTTCCCGAATTAGATTTGCTCGTATCATCCTTTGACCACCGCGAGCTCGCTTATTTTCATCATCTCAATCACGAAGTTCGCGTAGCGCCGCTATTTAACCGCTGGCGCAGGGATGCTTGGCAGATAGTTGAAGATTTGGATGCCTGGTCGATCAATCTTTCTCTCAAGATCGTCAATCAGGTAATCATCGAGGAAGCTGAGAAACACGGAATAAAAGTTCTGATCTACACAGTAAATGACTTATCTGTCGCTCGTCAGGTTCTCACCCAGGGTGCGACGGGTGTATTTACCGACTATCCAAACGAGGTTACGCGCGCCGCTCTAACTGACTGATCTCTTTTTCCAGATGATAACGTTCATCGGTGACAATCTTCTCGAGGACCTCGATCCGTTCCCGAAGCATTTCCACCTCATCGTAAACGTCGTCACTGGGTGAGGAATGCTCGAGTTCTTTACGCCGGGTTTTGAAATGTTCGTTCAGTACGCCGGTGCCGCACCCGATGAGCACGATGAGCACAATCATAGTCCAAAGTTCCATATCAGCTCCCTCTAGTTCAAATCAAATCTGGACGTGTCCGACCCGATGAACGGAGCCGACGCCAAATACTCGTTGGGTCACGAATGGAGATCCGGTATACCGCACCCGAGCGGCTCCTGCAATCTCAACGTCCAGCATTTCTTCGACCGAGAGCAAAACGTCTCCCACTCCGGAAACGCTGACCACCACCGTTCTGCTGGACAGGTCTCCAGCACGATATGCCCCGCTTCCATCGATTTTGATTACCTGACGTTGTACCTGACCACTGAGGCTGAATTTGGTGGCGCCGAGCCCGGAAACCTGCAACTCATCTGCGATAAGGCCCCGCAGTTCGATGGAACTCGAACCATTGCCTTCGATAACCAGGTCGTTAACCCTCAGTGAGGCGCTGGTAATCACTATCTGGCCAGCGCAAACCACTTCCTGAAGGTTCTCAAACGTTAAACGGATGACGAGATCTTTTGCGCCGTGATCCTGGGTATCTATGAACAAACTACCACCGCCAGACTCCACCAGCAGGCCATCCAATATTGCTGCGGTCCCCCGGGCGGTCATGCGGATTTCTTTACCTTGAAGTAACTCGATGGTTGCCCCGCCGGAGATGAACACCCGATCGAAATCAGCAATGGGGAACTCGCGATTCTCGACGGTGTTATCAATACGATCTCTCCCATCAGCATCAGCAGCATCTATTGCCTGGGCAAACGACGAGCCCGCAAGGATGGCGATCAGCCCTATGCAACTAAGCCATCGTGCCACGGCCATCCTCTTCGATCTTGTGAAGCTCTTTTTGCAGCTCATACTTTCCCGAGGTCACGTGGGTTTCCATGCGCCGCAGCCGTAACTCTACTTCGGAAAGATCCGCTTGAGCGTTCCGTAGGCTCCCCCGGGGCGAAAATCTGGGACCCAGTTCAGGGGCGGGAGATACATGTGATACTCGTACGGGTTCTTCCTCGTAATCTATCTTCGATGAGTGCTTGGGGGGTTTGTCCATGACGAAGTAGGCAATCCAGTATGCGGGGAAAACGATACTTCCCATGAACAACAAGCCGGTGATGGCAATACAGCGCACCACCCAGGTCTCCATGCCGTAATAGTTCGCAATCCCCGCACACACACCACCGACTTTTCCGTGCCGGGGATCCCGGTAGAGCCTTCTGCTACGACCTTCAATGCGCTGAGCACGTTGACGATTTCTGTGCCGCCGTCTGGAGCGATCTTTCTGGGCACGGTTTTTTCTACTAGCAAATTCATTCTCGAGCCGACCGGCAGTTTCGTCGATGAATGCCGCCGCACGATCGGAAAACTGACCCTTTGCGGAACCGACAAGCTCATGAACCGCTTGCTCTAAACGATCGACTGCCTCGTGAAATTCACCCGAGCGCTTGTTTATTCGCCTTGGAGATGAATGATTTCTTTCCCTTCTCTTGTCAGTCATCAGTGAATTACTCCGCCTGTAGTCGTTTGCGCCAACCAGGCGTTTCGTTGTCGAGAATCGATTCGAGTGTCTCGACACGATCCATCATGCGCTGTGCCTGCGTCGTGAGGGATTCGAGCTCTATTCTTTCCACTTCAGAAAGAGCCCCTTGGGCGTTCTGCTTACTCCGGTAGTGCATGAATATCCACACGGGTGCGACGATGCACAGAAAAAGTATCGTGGGGACCATAAAGGCAATCATGCCGTCCATTTTTGCTCCTAACCGTTAGCGGATTGATCTCGACCAATCTGGTCACTACCAGCGGAATCTTGGTCACCTTCTCTTGCTGCATCTGGAGCATCATCTTGGACCGCTTCCGGGGCAGCTTCCAGGGCCAAATGGCCACCCATGCGTGCTTTCAGTTCGATCAGCTCAAGGTCGAGACCTTCATCGACTTCGAGTTCGCCAATTTCAGCCGACAGGGTTTTTTGACCCATATCGTAGGATTCGACCTGGCCTTCGAGATCGTCCATCTTGCGCTCATAATTCTCGAAGCGTTGCATGGCATCATCAATATTGTGATCCGAGAGTTGACGACGAATACCGAGACGGGTCTGAGCTGCCTGTCCGCGCATGATGATGGCATTCTGGCGCGCCTTCGCATCTTTGATTTTTACCTGCAGCGTGCCAACGTCTTCGTTGAGCTTGGCCAGCGTCTCAGCCAGGATCTGTAGGTCCTTGTTGATAGCGTCCATAGATTCCTGGGCTTTTTTGCGTTCTCCCAAGGCACCTTTGGCAAGATCGTCACGATCCTTGTTTACCGCGACCTCTGCTTTTCGTTCCCATTCCTTGGCTTCCTGGTCGAGCCACTCCTGACGCCGGGTCAGTTCCTTCCTGTCAGCGATGGCTCGCGCTGAGGTGCTACGCACTTCCACCAGTGCTTCTTCCATCTCCTGGATAATAAGCCGCACCATCTTTTCCGGATCTTCGGCCTTATCGAGCAAGGCGTTGATATTGGAATTGATGATGTCGGACATGCGAGAAAAGATACTCATCTTATGTTCCGCCTCCGTGATTAAAACCGATGGATGGCGCATCGATTCCTAGCCATCCGTTGATAGGCTTGATTCATGAACCATGCCAACCCCAACTGTATTCTTATCCTATTGATTTATAAAAGAATAAGTAATTTTCTCCCTGGAAGCCTATCACTCCCATGGTAAATATCGCCAACTGTTGGCAAAATTCCCTCATGAATGCAAAATCCCCATGAATAGAGAACAACAACGAACGCTAGGCGAGTCCCCTGCATTTCTGCGGATCCTGGAAGAAGTTTCCCTGGTGGCGCCATTGGAGAAGCCGGTCCTCGTTGTCGGAGAACGCGGAACCGGTAAAGAACTCATTGCCGCTAGGCTACATTTTCTTTCGAACCGGTGGGAAGAACAGTTCCTCAAGATGAATTGTGCCGCGATCAGCGATTCACTACTGGAAAGTGAACTTTTTGGTCATGAAGCCGGTTCCTTCACCGGCGCGTCGAAGACTCATCATGGGCGATTCGAGCGAGCCCACCGCGGAACACTATTTCTCGACGAACTCGGCTCAACCTCGCCTCTGGTTCAGGAAAAGCTCCTGCGTATCATCGAGTATGGTGAATTTGAACGGGTGGGTGGCAACAAAACTCTCTATTGCGACGTGCGGTTAATCGCCGCGACCAACCGGGATTTACCCAGTCTGGCCGAGTCAGGCAAATTTCGCAGCGATCTTCTCGATCGACTTGCATTTGACGTTCTTACCCTTCCACCACTGCGCGAGCGCGATACCGACATCATGCTGTTGGCGGAACATTTTGCTGTCGGCATGACCCACGAACTCAAGCGGGAATATTTTCCAGGTTTTTCCCGAGAGGCGAAGCAGGCACTGGAAGAATATGCCTGGCCCGGAAACGTTCGAGAGTTGAAGAACGTCGTTGAGCGCTGTGTATATCGCAACGATGCGGAAAAGGAAATTACGGAAGTTCTCTTCGATCCCTTCGACTCGCCCTACCGCCCCATAGGGAAAGCAGACAGGGCGGAAGCTAAACACAATGTGACCACACTACCCCTCGACCTCAAACAAACCGTTCGGGAATTCGAGATCGAGCTACTCAACCGGAGCCTTGCGGAGGCAAAACATAACCAACGCAAAGCCGCCGAGTTGCTGAAACTCACGTATCACCAGCTTAGAGGTTACCTGAAGAAATACGAGTTGCTAAAGAGCGATTGACCCACCCGGTTGAGCTTCAAAACGATTAACTATAGGTGGAGGCTCATCCGCCAGATCATCGGTGTGTAATGCTGCCAGGGCGCGACTCTTGTCGTCTGCGGCGAAAGCCCGAGTGGTCGTGCAGAATTCCACCAGGATGCCGTTGGGATCGGTTGCATAGATCGATTTACACCAATGATGGTCGATCTCCGTGACATTGTGGCCAGCCGCTAACAGGCGCTCACGGTTTATCTTCAACTGGGTTTCGTCCGTCGCCCCGAAAGCCAGGTGATTGCTCCAGGCAGGTAACCCAAGTCCCGCTGAGATCGACGTCGGGAAGTCCTTTGGCAGCTTGTCATCGTGGATCTCCCAGAAGGCCATCATTTCCCCGTTTCCCGTGTCGTAAAAAAAATGTTTGGCCCAGGCTCCGTCACCCATATTGGCTTTTTCCACCCTTACGAGCTCAAATCCCATCGCCTCGCTGTAGAATTCATGGGTTGCCAGCATATCTCTCGTGGCGATGGCGACATGATGAAATGACATTAATTTTTTCCTCCAGCTATTTTTCCCTCGGCCGCTCTCTCGGACAAGGCAATAGCCTGGATTATTCATGAACAAACTGCCGATGGCGACACAAAACACCTCGGATACCAGAAAGGTTGTAAGACTTTTCCGCTTCAGGTTTGCCCAGTTATCGGATGTTAGCGCAGACCTCGTCTACCGCGGCATCGCTTTGTGCGCAATGCTGGCGTTCCTGTCCAGCGGACCGCAAATCACCGCCCTGATAGGGGCAAACGGTATCCTGCCAGCCCAGGAGCTCCTGTCGGTCGCGAGTCAGGGAATGGATGTACGCAGTTACTGGTACGTTCCAACGCTATTCTGGATTTATCTTTCGGATGCTGCGCTACTGACGGTCTGTTATGTGGGTGTGGCTTTCAGCGTTATCGCGTTGTCTGGGGCCTATCGGGTTACCGCGGCCATGGGTATGTACGTGTGTTACCTATCAATCTGCAGCGTGGGGCAGGTTTTCTACGCCTACCAATGGGATGTCCTGCTATTGGAGGCAATCGTTTTATGTATGTTTCTGGCTGCGCACCCACGAATCGGAATCTGGCTGACACGACTACTGCTATTTCGTTTCATGTTTCTTTCTGGCGCCGCGAAGTTGTTGAGCGGTGATCCGACGTGGGCAGACGGCTCGGCATTAGCTTTTCACTTTGAAACTCAACCCCTGCCGACTGTGCTCGGATGGTACGCCCACTTTCTGCCCAGCTGGCTATTAACGATCTCGACGTTCGCGTCGCTGCTCATCGAAATCGTTTTTCCGTTTTTCATTTTTCTAGGCCGTCGTTTTCGTCTGCTGGCGTTTTCTGGATTCGTATTGTTGGAGTTACTTATCCTGGCGACCGGCAGTTACAACTTCTTCAATCTGTTGACGATCGTTTTGTGCATCAGTTTGTTGGATGATCGAGAACTTAAGCGGCTGAGCCGGTGGTTTTCAATACCAGCACGCAAAAGTCCACGATACGTTGTACTGGGGCTGGCAGCCGTCGTTGCCGTGGGTGGCGCGCTGCAAATTCTGCAAACAACCGTTCCTCAATACTCAGTCCCCGGATCGCGTTTTGTGCTTGGCCTGCTGCATGTGCCTCGTGTCGTGAATTCTTATGGGCTCTTTGCAGTGATGACCACACAACGTGACGAAATCGTGTGGCAGGGTTCTATGGACGGCAATAGCTGGCACACATACGAATTTCCGTATAAACCCGGCGATCCGAGCAACGCACCGGCCGTTGCCACACCCCATCAACCACGATTGGACTGGCAGATGTGGTTCGCGGCTTTAGGAACTGTCCGGCAATCGCCATGGGCTTACGGCTTTGCTGGTAGTCTGCTGCGGGCTGAGGAATCCGTTCTGGGGCTGGTTGTCGATCCTTTCGCAGGAGAACCGCCGAAATATGTCCGAGCGCTGCGTTATCGTTACGAATTCAGTCCGCCTGAAGAACGCGCGAAGTCAAAACACTGGTGGATACGCCGTTATGTAGGCGAATGGTTACCGCCATCGAAGATGCGAACTCCAGTAATCAGGCATGAGCCGCTGGTTATTGATGGGGTTTGAGGTGGGAGTTGTTTTTTTACGCCATGTTGTGAGTCATCCGGGAGGGATAGATGCGGCACATCCCTATGCCGCACCCTTGGCGCGAAGCGCCTGCGGGCGTGACTCGCGATGCTCGCACGTCCAAATCGGTAGTCCTGCCGATTTGTGATGCGTTGGGTTTGAATCGATCCTTCCGTTCCACCAATAAGAAAGGGGCTCAAGTGAGCCCCTTTCTTATTGGCGGAGAGGGAGGGATTCGAACCCTCGATGAGTTGCCCCATACTCCCTTAGCAGGGGAGCGCCTTCAGCCACTCGGCCACCTCTCCACGGCACCAAGTGTACAGAGCAATTGCTCTATGAACCAGGCGGACCCGGCGGGGGCCGGACCTCTGCGTCGCCGTTTCGCTCTTTCTGAATCCGCTGGTATATCTCTTCTCGATGCACGGCAACTTCTCTGGGAGCATTAACCCCTACCCTGACCTGGTTGCCTTTGATACCAAGAACGGTAACCGTAATGTCGTCACCGATCATCAGTGTTTCGCCGACTCGGCGAGTTAAAATCAACATCGAAGATCTCCTATCGTTACCAATCCCTGGCGCACATTCCCTTTTGTCTAATGTATAAGCGTAATCATCTCCGCCAGATAAGCAACCCGAGTTAGCCTTCAATTACATCGTCGTGATCCAGATCAAATTCGCTATGCACACAACGTACGGCTAACTCCAAATAGCGTTCCGCAATCACCACCGAGATCTTTATTTCCGATGTAGAAATCATGAGAATATTGATGTTTTCAGCCGCCAACGCGTCAAACAGCCTTGACGCAACCCCTGCGTGAGACCGCATTCCTACACCAACCACAGAAACTTTGGCAATCTTGTTGTCACCGCTCAATTCTCTGGCACCGAGCTCCTCGCGAACCTTTTCGAGCAACTGTAACGTGCGGTCATAATCCTCACGTTTCACGGTGAATGTGAAGTCTGTTGTACCGTCCGCACCCGTATTCTGCACAATCATGTCGACTTCAGTGGGTACCCGTGCGACAGGACCCAATATCCTCGAAGCAACCCCAGGTACATCTGGTACCCCGGACATCGTGATCTTCGCTTCATCTCTCGCATACGCTATGCCGGATACGACGGGCTGCTCCATGGAACTTCTCTCTGTAGTTATTAACGTACCGGGACCTTCTTCAAAACTGGAAACGACACGAAGCGGTACATGATACTTTCCAGCGAATTGTACTGAACGAGGTGTGAGAACCTTCGAACCCAGACTTGCAAGTTCTAACATTTCTTCGAAAGTAATCCGTTCCAAACGACGGGCAGTATCCACATTTCGCGGATCAGCCGTATAAACACCGTCCACGTCCGTACAGATATGACATTCATCAACCTTCAACATTGCAGCCACTGCTACTGCCGTTGTATCCGATCCACCACGACCCAATGTTGTCAAGTTGCCATCGTCGTCCACACCCTGAAATCCTGCAATGACCGGAACGATGCCCCGTTCCAGGTCGCCTCGAATGGCATCGGTGTCGACGTTCTTAATTCTAGCCCTACCGTGATTGGCGTCGGTTTGAATCTGTACCTGTCCTCCGAGGTAGGATCTTGCGGGATATCCTTTTTCCGCTAGCGCCATGCTGAGTAAGGCGATCGTTACCTGCTCACCCGAAGCAAGCAATACGTCCAACTCCCGCGCCTGGGGGTTCTCTGCGACGCTCTGTCCGAGTTCCAACAAACGATTCGTCTCACCGCTCATCGCTGAGACCACCACTACGACCTGGTGACCGTCATCAAGGTAGTTTCCGATCCTTTGGGCAACCGCTTTAATGCGGTCTGCACTGCCGATGCTTGTGCCTCCGTATTTCTGAACAAACAGGGCCATGACTAAGCGTGCTCATCGCCAGCAAGACGCTCTGTCAACCAAAGCTGTACTGCTGCGAGTGCGGAAGTTAGTTCCTCCGGCTTGTCGCCCCCGCCTGCTCTAGCCATATCAGGGCGACCCCCTCCGCGTGCACCAACTTCTGGACTTACTACATCCAGAACCTCAGGGGCTGTTACTCGGTCCGTAAGATTGTTAGTAACACCCACTATGAGGCTCACTTTCCCATGGTCGACCTGCCCTAGAACGATGACCGCCGAACTCAGCTTGGATTTCAACACATCGAGCGTATTCAGCAACGCCTTGGAATCTCCTTCAACTTCAATCGCCAAAAGATGGACGCCATCGACAACGACAGCTTTGCTCACTAGATCGCTTCCCTGAGAGGACGCGAGTTTCTGCTTGAGCTGGTCTAGTTCCTTGGCAATGCGGCGATTTTCCTGGACCAACCCGGCAATTTTTTCGCGCGTATTGAGTCGACTGGATTTAACAAGCTCACTAACTGCATCCAATACGGTTTCCGTTTCGACGATCCAACCCAGGGCGCCGGGTCCCGATAACGCATCGATTCGCCTGACCCCGGCAGCAATCCCAGTTTCACCAACGATTCTAAACACCCCAATATCGCCAGTTCGCGCGGCGTGGGTCCCCCCGCATAACTCCACCGAGAAGCCACCACCCATCGTGAGTACGCGAACCCGGTCACCATACTTCTCCCCAAACAAAGCCATCGCGCCCTTTTCCAAAGCGGCATCAAATTGCAACTGCTCGACCTCAATAGTCGTATTTTTCTGAATCTCTTCATTGACAAGCCGCTCCACTTCGACGAGCAGTGCCCTGGAAACTGGTTCAGGATGTGAGAAGTCGAACCGCAACCGGTCCGGACCGACCATCGAACCTTTTTGCTCTACGTGCTCACCGAGCGTAACCCGCAAAGCGGCATGCATAAGGTGGGTGGCCGAGTGATTCTGTACGATCTTCTTACGTCGCTCCGCATCCACCGTGCCAGTCACTGACATTCCGATACGCAATTCGCCCTCTTCCAGCACTCCCTGGTGCAAGTGTTGTTCGCCACCCACCTGTGTGTCATCTACTCGAAATCGCACACCGGTTCGGGAGATTTCACCGGTGTCGCCCACCTGACCACCGGACTCCCCATAAAACGCAGTACGGTCCAGCACTACCACCCCTTCATCGCCGGGTTGCAACCTTTCAACGGCGTCACCCCTCGATGAAAAAAGCCCTACCACCGCACCATCCGTCTGCAGCCCTGCGTATCCAGAAAATTCGACCTTGCTATCCGTGTGAATCCGTTGCCCAAGTGTTGCGGAAAACTTCGCACCCGCGCGGCCGCGCTCACGTTGTGCTTCCATGAACGTTGCAAATCCTGCTATGTCTACAGTAAGGTCATTTTCTCTAGCCACATCAGCCGTGAGATCAACCGGAAAACCGAACGTATCATAGAGTTGAAAAATTACTTCAGCGGGGATCTCACTCCCCGTAAGGCCGTCAATCGTACGGTTCAAAAGCTCCATGCCTTGGTTCAAGGTCTCGGCGAACTGCTCTTCTTCACGCAATAGTGCAGCTGTGATTTGCGCTTCCTTCTCAGCAAGTAGCGGGTACGCGTCTCCCATTTCCTCAACGAGGGGTTTCACTAACCGATGGAAAAAAGATTCGCGGATCTTCAACTTGTAACCGTGGCGTAATCCGCGCCTGATAATACGCCGTAAGACATAATTACGATTCTCGTTGCCAGGCATCACGCCATCCGCAATAAGAAATGCGGCTGCGCGAATGTGATCCACGATCACGCGTAGCGACGGATTGTTGACTATGACCTGCTCATCGTTCATTCCGGCGAACGTTCCAGCTTCACGCAAAAGATTGCGGAACAGATCGATCTCGTAATTACTGTGCACTCCCTGCAGGATTGCCGTAATCCGCTCCAGACCCAGACCGGTATCGACCCCCGGTTGTGGTAAGGGGTTCAGTTCACCATCGGCCGTTCGATCGAACTGAGGAAATACGAGATTCCAGAATTCCACATAGCGATCACCATCACCGTCCGCGGAGCCTGGCGGGCCACCTTCGACCTCCGGTCCATGATCGTAGAAGATCTCGCTACAAGGTCCACACGGACCCGTCTCTCCCATGGACCAGAAGTTCTCTTCCAGTGAGATCACTCGGTCTTTGGGCACCCCAATGACGTCTTCCCAAATGGAACGTGATTCATCGTCCGTGGGGTGCACGGTCACCCACAACTTATCTCTCGGTAAGTTCAATACTTCAGTGATAAACTCCCATGCCCAGGCAATTGTCTCTTCCTTGAAGTAGTCACCGAAGCTGAAGTTACCCAGCATTTCGAAAAAGGTGTGATGCCGCGCGGTATATCCCACATTTTCCAGATCGTTGTGTTTACCACCCGCCCGAACACATCTCTGTGATGACGTCGCACGCGCAAACCCGAGATTTTCCTTCCCGCGCAGCGCATCCTTGAATTGGTTCATCCCGGCATTGGTGAAGAGCAACGTCGGATCATCCAACGGTACCAACGTACTGGAAGGTACAATCCGGTGCCCTCTCTCTTCGAAAAACGAGAGGAAAGCCGAACGAACTTCAGCGGTTTTCATCACGAAACAAGCTGTAGAAAAGGGCGGCAAGTATAGAGTAACCGCCTCGCATTGGCATGATACGCCGTACTAGGTTGCCGAGCTGAATCTTACCTATTGCTAAAGCTGCTCTCCCAGTACCCGGTAGATGAGATCAGACGGAAAGCCGCGCTGTGCTAAAAAACGTGCCTGGGTATTCCACCCATTTCCAGTTTCCGGCACTGCCCCCTTAAAACGCTTGTGACGAGCTCGTTCGGCAATTTCCATCCAATACCCGGCATCAAAGGTCAGGTGGTCTTCAACGGTTGCGTCGTCAATGCCTCGTTGACGCAAATCCTGGCGGATTCGCAACGGACCAAAACCTTTGCTCGCCCTGCTGTAGGTATAAACTTCGGCAAACCGATCATCCGACTGCAGGTCAAGACGGGTGAGTTCCGCGACCACTACAAGGCATATCGATTCGGCGCCACCTTTGCTGCGCAGTTTCCGCAACAGTTCCTGAACCGAATGTTCGCGCCGTGCAAGCAAACCCAATGCCCGGTTACGCACGATCCGAAATTCAGCTTCGTCATTGTCTTTGCTGGTAAGAAGGTCGAGCCTGCTACCCGTCGTGGCACCACTCTCAATACGATCATCATCAGTCCAACGAGAGGACTCGGAGGAAATGAATTCGTGCCGCCGCATCATGGTTCACCCCATTAACCAGTTCCCGTCCATTCTGGACAGGAACTAACTAAGTGTGTCCTGCGCGGGTTCTGGAATCACCACCTCAGCGTTCTGAGCATTGTTGTCTTCGGGGGCTGGCAACAACTGCTCGCGAATCTGCCGTTCGATTTCGTCGCAGATCTCCGGATGCTGTTCGAGATAATCTGCTGCGTTCTTGCGCCCCTGACCGATACGATCGTTCTTATAGGCATACCAGGCACCCGACCTTTCGACGATACCCTGTTGCACACCAAGCTCCAGAATTTCCCCCATCCGGTTAATCCCGTGCCCGTAGAGAATTTGAAACTCGGCCTGTCGGAACGGTGGGGCGACTTTGTTTTTCACGACCTTCACCCGGGTTTCATTGCCAATTACCTCATCACCTTCTTTCACAGCACCGATGCGGCGTATGTCCAACCGCGCCGACGCATAAAATTTGAGCGCGTTACCGCCAGTGGTGGTTTCAGGAGAACCGAACATGACACCGATCTTCATGCGGATCTGATTGATGAATATCACCAAGGTATTCGATTGTTTGATATTGCCGGTCATCTTCCTGAGCGCCTGGCTCATCAGACGGGCTTGCAGGCCAACGTGAACATCGCCCATCTCGCCTTCGATCTCCGCCTTCGGCGTGAGGGCCGCAACGGAGTCGATGACCACGACGGCGACGGCACCGGACCGCACGATCATGTCGCAGATCTCGAGCGCCTGTTCACCTGTGTCGGGTTGCGAGACAAGCAGTTCGTCGGTGTTCACACCGAGTAATTGGGCGTATAACGGATCGAGGGCGTGTTCGGCATCGATGAACGCGCAGGTGCCGCCCGTTTTCTGTGCCTCGGCAATGACCTGCAGGGTCAAGGTGGTTTTTCCGGACGATTCCGGGCCGTAGATTTCCACCACTCTGCCCCGGGGTAAACCGCCAATGCCCAGCGCGATGTCCAAGCCCAGGGAACCGGTCGAAATCGAGGGAATGGCCACCATTTCGCGATCGCCGAGCCGCATCATGGAACCTTTGCCGAACTGCCGCTCAATCTGAGCTAGTGCAGCGGACAGTGCGCGCTCTTTGTTTTCATCACGGTTTACTCTATCGGTGCTGCTGTTTGAACGGCTATCCCGGTCGGCGCGACTACCCATCTTTTTCTCCAGGTAATTTTCGACTACTGTATATATAATCAGTACCTATGGCAACAGCCATTTCCCCGTGCCGGTAATCTCTCAAGAAGCCCACGGCAAGTCGCCTACAAGTTGACGCTTCGCCGATGTTAGTGGTTCACTTGAAAGGCTTTGCGCCTCGACAACCTATCCATGAACACCGCTTCGCACACGCCGTCGCACACACCCATGATGCAACAGTATCTGCGCATCAAAGCAGAACAACCCGACCGTCTGCTGTTTTATCGCATGGGCGACTTCTACGAACTATTCTTCACCGATGCCGAACGCGCAAGCCAACTCCTCGATATTACCCTGACCGCCCGCGGGCAGTCCGCCGGGGTACCCATCCCCATGTGTGGCGTGCCTTATCACGCAGTCGACAACTACCTGGCGCGGCTCGTCCGCCTGGGAGAATCGGTTGCCATCTGCGAGCAAGTAGGCGATCCGGCAACCAGCAAAGGACCAGTCGAACGCCGGGTCGAACGGGTCATCACACCGGGCACTTTGACTGAGGAAGCCCTCCAGGATGCTACCCACGACAGCTTGCTGCTCGGCGTCAATCCGGTCGGCACGGGTTATGGTTTAGCCATGCTGAACTTGGGCCGCGCAGAGCTTCTGATACAGGAAGTAGCAGACAGCGGAGAACTGCACGCCGAACTTGCCCGTCTTGCACCCAGCGAGATACTCACACCTCGGCCTCTTGGCGAAGTAGAGACTGGCGACACGATCGTCCATGTTCGCGATGCGCTCTCCTTCGATACGGAACTCGCTGGACAGAACCTTGCGCGACATTTTCATACTCAGGATCTCAGCGGGTTCGGCATCTCGAATTCCAACCCGGGCATTGGCGCCGCAGCCGTGGTGCTGGACTACGCCAAACAATCCCAGGGTAAATCGCTCGGATACATCGATCGTATTACGCGCGTGGACCGCAACGACGTCATTGCACTGGATGCCCATTCCCGTCGCAACCTCGAACTCGATCAGCGTATCGACGGGAGCGAAGAGTGGACGCTCTTTGCACTGCTGAATACCACCCGGACCAACATGGGCGGGCGTTTGTTACGGCGCTGGTTGAACGCCCCGAGCCGGATAATCCAGATCGTCGAAGCACGCCACGACGCAGTGGGCGAACTACGGACTAGCGAACGGGACCTGGAGCTGCGCGATTTGCTGAAGCGCGTCGGCGATCTGGAGCGTATCGTTACCCGGCTGGCACTAATCACGGCCTCGCCCAGAGACCTGGCCAACTTGCGCCAGGCCCTGCAACAGTTTCCAGCCATGCGCGCAAGCCTCTCGGTGCTCAACGCCGGGAGGCTAGAGGTAATAGCGAGTGCCTTGCCGGATTTCGAACCTCAAGTCGAGTTGCTGGAAACGGCTCTGGTGGAAAACCCACCAGCCGTCATCCGTGACGGCGGCGTTATTGCGCGTGGTTACGATACCGGGTTGGACGAACTACGCGACATGACGGACCAGGCAGCCGTGTGGCTGGCGGACTTAGAACAACGCGAGCGGACGCGCACAGGTCTTGCTACGCTGAAAGTAGGCTACAACCGTGTGCATGGTTATTACATCGAGACATCTCGCACAGCGAGCTTTGAGCCACCGCCAGAGTATGTACGCCGACAAACCCTGAAGCACGCAGAAAGATACATCACCCCCGAACTCAAGCGCTTCGAAGACGAAGCACTGACAAGCAAGGCCCGGGCGTTGAAACTCGAAAAGAAACTCTACGAAGATCTTCTTGTCGAGCTCGCACAAGTCGTTGCCGAATTGCGTACAGCAGCGGAAGCCGCAGCGGAGCTCGACGTACTGTGCACGTTTGCCGAGCGGGCCCGAACGTTGGGGTTCGAGCGCCCGGAACTGACCACACAACCCAACATCACCCTAGAGCAAAGCTGGCACCCGGTTATCAAGGCGGCGAGCCCGGATCCCTTCGTACCCAACGACCTCAGGCTCGATACGGCGCGACAGATGCTCATCGTCACCGGTCCAAACATGGGGGGTAAGTCCACCTATATGCGCCAATGTGCGCTGGTGGTGCTGCTTGCTTATTGCGGTAGTTTTGTTCCAGCCAGGCGTGCCCGCATTGGCCCGATCGATCGTATCTTTACTCGCATCGGTGCTGCCGACGATCTCACGGGTGGGCGTTCGACGTTTATGGTCGAAATGACCGAAACCGCCAACATTCTGCACAATGCCACTGCCCAGAGCCTGGTGCTTCTCGACGAGATCGGCCGCGGTACCAGTACCTATGACGGCCTCGCCCTCGCCTGGGCAACGGCGCGATTCCTGGCCGAAAAGAAAAACGCCTTCGTGCTGTTTGCGACTCACTATTTCGAATTGACCGCACTACCCGATGAGCTGCCGAACATCGCCAACGTGCACCTTGCAGGCACTGAACACGACGGCAACATCGTTTTCCTCCATAACGTGAAAGAAGGGCCAGCCAGCCAGAGTTATGGAATCCAGGTTGCTCGTCTGGCGGGCATTCCTCACACGGTGATCGATGCAGCCCAACGGCGGCTGCAGGAACTCGAAC